>JAFAZZ010000364.1 GCA_019239375.1 Solirubrobacterales bacterium
GAGATCCGCTGGCAGCTTGGCCGATGTCCGCGGCGGCCAGAGCCGGCCTGCGACAGCTGCCGCCCGTCGGTGAGAATTCGTCCGGTCCCCTCGCGCCGGGCGGCTTCCGGCTCTACGGGAAGAGCGAGCCGGGCAGGGGTCGGGGAAAAGGCTTGCCGCCGTCGCCGACAACAACGACGCTCGCGGTGACGGTGGGTGTGATCCAAGTTCGCGACGGATCCGAAGAACTTCGTTGGGCCCGGAGGCCAGGGATCCGGGCGAGGCAAGGCAAGGGAAGAAACTCGGATGTCCGATCCCGTTCGTCGCGCGCTCCAACGTGCTGGGAGGCTGAGTTGATGCTGCGGTCACCGCTGAAGATTGGTGGCCACATCCGGTGATCCGGATCGAGTCTTGGACCGAAGTGACATGAGAACCACGATCGATAGGAGCATCCCATGATGGGGCTTGACAACCCACTGCATATCGCATTCCTGCTGGTCATCGTGCTGGTGGTGTTCGGCGCCAAGCGGCTACCCGAGATGGGTCAATCGCTCGGCGCAGGCCTTCGCGGCTTCAAGCACTCGCTCAGCGGCGAGACCGACCCGACGACGCTCAGCTCTGGGCCCGAGGCCACGCGCGACGACCGCCAGACCGTACATCACGCCGTCGCCGATGCCGCCGAGACGGTGTCCGAGCGCGTGCCGGCCCCGCCGGTCGGGTAGGCCGGCTCGCCGCCCGTGTTGCTCCGCGATCGCCGAGCGCCGCTCACCGGCGCGCCCGGCGATTCAGTCGTCTGACATCGCGTTGATCCAATCCGCCGCGGGTCGCGAAGTAACTATCGAAAGCCTGGGCAGTGGGTCGACCGTTCGACGGTTCGGCCCCCTCCCGCAACCGCGACGACAATCGCATCGTTGCGAAAGGAGCACGTCACTGATGGACCAAATCAACCTCGAAGCCATCGACACAGACGGTGCCGTCCGTGAGGCAGCCCAAGAAGTAGCCGGCGAGACGCGGATGAGCTTCCTGCGCAAGGGGGCGCTGGGCGCCGGCGCCGCACTCAGCGGCGGCGCGATCCTGAGCGCGCTGGTGCCGACGACGGCCCTGGCCGCCGGGAGGCCGCCGAGCACGTTCGGCGCAGGGGATATCGGCATCCTCAACTTCGCGCTGACCCTGGAGTATCTGGAAAGCTCGTTCTACAACGAGGCCACTAGCCATGGGAAGATCACCGATCCCAAGCTCGTGCAGCTGCTGCGGACGGTCACTGAGGACGAGAACGCCCACGTCAGGTACCTCAAGAACGCCCTCGGTAGCCACGCGATCAAGAAGCCGAGGTTCGACTTCCATGGCATCCCCAGCGACCAGTCCAAGTTCGCGGCCACCACCTACGTGCTCGAGAACACCGGTGTGCACGCCTATCTAGGGCAGGCGCCGAACATCCAGTCCGGCAAGGTCCTCCTCGCGGCCGCCTCGATCGTGACCGTCGAGGCCCGGCACGCTGGCGCGATCGGCCTCTACCTCGGTAAGGGAATCGCCCCGAACGGTCCGTTCGACGACGGGCTCGCCGCCGCCCGGATCCTGGCGGACGTCAAGAAGACCGGCTTCCTCAAGTAGCCCAGCGGTCCGTGATCGCATGTCGGGTGGGCGTGAGCCCGCCCGACGACACACCCGAGACGGCCTCGAGTTAGAGGGCCCTATGTCCCTGAGCCAGCGGCGCCACCACACCGCAGGCAGCACCGCTCGGCAACCCGGCGACGACGTCGATCGCCCTGGCGGCAACGAACCGGCGGCGGGGGCGGCGACCGGCGCTAGGCCGCTACCCTCGCGCCCATGTCTGCCGCGTACGAGATCAGCCGAGGATCGCCGGTTGACATTCCGGAGCTGCGGTCGGCGTTCCTGTCGCTGCACGACCATCACCGTGCGCTGTCCGCGGTCGCGCTGACCGAGCCCGACGATCGTGCCTGGGCCGAGCGCATCCGTACCTATGAGCGGTACTTCGCCGAGGGCCAGGCGCTGTTGCACCTAGCGCGGATCGAAGGCCGGTGCGTGGGCTATGCGTTCACCGTGCTTCACCCCGGCTGCGACGACACGTTCCCGCTCGGCGCCGGGTACGCCGAGCTCTATACGCTCGCTGTCCTCCCGGAGTCCCGCGGCTTGGGCATCGGAACTGCACTGCTCGACGTGGTCGACGCGGCTCTGGCGGACGCTGCAATCCCGAATCTGACCGTCGCCGTCATGGCCCACAACGACGCGGCCATCCGGCTGTACCGCCGCCATGGGCTCGTCCCCGGAGAGCTGATCATGTACCGGATCGGCGGCGGGCTGGCAACGCCGCCCGGGCAGCCGCCTGGGCCACATGGCACAAGCGCCTGACGCAGCCGTGCGCTAGCCGCCCGGAAGTCGCCGACGAGCAGTCGGCGTTGGCCTCGACGGCTCCTCGACGATGCCGGCGCCGCGGCCTCGAGCGCCGCTCGATCCACTCGACGATCGAGAGCGCCTTGCCGGCCACCACCATATGGCCTTCCTGTCAGCCTCGCGGTGGTACATGCCGATCGGCTCCGCCGGCGCCGGAACGAACGCGTTGACTCCGAACTGCGGGAAGCCGTGAAACGACAGCCGCGCGCCGAAATCTCCGGTCGGTTCGCAACGGCGGCGGGAGCGGGAAGGATCGGGGCGCCGATCGCGCGAATCGCGGTCGGCGTTGGTTTGAGGCCGTCGGGTGGCGTTGGGCGGGGCTGACGGCGGTGGCCATCCCGTCTGTGCAAAGTGCTCCCCGTGACCCGGGGAATGTCATCGCCGGGGATCCTGGTCGCCCCTCACGCCGCGGGTAGGCTGAAGCGTATCCGGGTCCCGGGGCCGCTGCCGGCCACCCAGATCCGCCCGCCGTGGGCGGCCACGATTCCCCGTGCGATGGCGAGGCCGAGTCCCGCAGAGCCGGTCTGGCCGGCTACCCGGGAGGGCCCCTGCACGAACGGCTCGAAGATCCGCGCGCCCAGCCCGCGGTCGATGCCCGTGCCCGTGTCGGCCACCTCGACCTCGACCGCCGGTCCCGGCGCAGGTTCGGCACGAATGACGACGCTGCCGTCGGCCGGGGTGTGCCGAATCGCGTTCTGCATCAGGTTGAAGAGCACCCGCTGGAGCTGCTCCGGGTTGCCCCGAGCCGGCGCGAGCCGCTGGTCGAGCTCCGCTCGCACCGCAACGCGCTCCGCGTCGGCTTGCGGGCGCATCGCGTCGATCGTCTCCTGGACCAGCTGGGCAAGCTGCACGCGTTGCATCGACCAATGCACGTCCCCGGCCTCCAGGCGTGAGAGCTCGAACAGGTCATCGATCAGCGCTCCGAGCGCGCGGACGTGGGTGGACATCAGCTGCAGCTGCTCTCGCACCCGCTCGGGCTCAAAGATCCCGTCCTCGAGCCCCTGGGCGATCAGCTGCAACGTGGTGATCGGAGTGCGCAGATCGTGCGAAACCGACGCCACGAGCTCACGACGGGCGCGCTCCTCGGAGGCGAGCCTGGCGGCCATTGCCTCGACGTCGGCCGCCAGCAGCGCGAGCTCGTCCCGACCACGCACCGCGATCTGGAGCTCGCGGGAGCCCTCGCCGACCTGTGCGACGGCGCCGCGGACGGCGTCGAGATCGGACAGCGCCTGCCGCGCCACGAGCCGCGCCGCGGCCAGCCCGACCAGAGCGGCGTAGCCGGCGGCGAGCACCATGAAGAACGCATCATGGTTCGAGACGAACATCAGCGCGGCAAACAGTCCGACCGCCACGGCGAGCTGGGCCGATGCCAGCACCGCCAGGATGCCGAGCTGGCGGCGCATCCCGCGGATCCAGCCCCGGTGGTTGGCCAGCAGATCGGCGAGCAACGTCGTGAGCGCTCCGATCGGTGCCAGGATCTTCAGCGAGGAGACGAACGCATGAGAGCCGTAGATGGGCCAGGCGATGGCCGAGACGCCAACCGCGAGCGCCACCGCGGCGGCGATGCGCAGGGCGGGCGCTCTCACGGGGCGAACCGGTAGCCGACTCCCCACACCGTCTGGATGAACCGTGGACGCGCCGAATCGGGCTCGAGCTTGGCCCGGAGGCGGCGGATGTGCACGGTCACGGTCGAGGCGTCGATGTAAAACGTGTAATGCCACACGTGCTCCATCAGCTGATCGCGGGTGAACGCCTGCCCTGGGTGGCGCGCGAGGAACAGCAGGAGGTCGAACTCACGCTGCGTCAGCTCCAGCGGGTCCCCGTCTCGGAGCACCTCGCGCGCGGCGGGATCGATCTCGAGCCCGTCGAAGCAAAGCGGCGGCTCCCGCTGTCCAATGGGGTCGATCCGGCGTAGCACTGCGTCGACCCGCGCGACGAGCTCTGCGGGTGAGAATGGCTTGACCACATAGTCGTCGGCTCCCAGCCGTAGGCCGACGATCCGATCGGATTCTTCGCCCCGGGCGGTGAGGAGGATGATCGCGCCGCGTCCGTGGTCGGCCCGCCGCAGTCGCCGCATCACCTCCAGACCATCGATGTCCGGAAGCATCAGGTCGAGGACGACAACATCCGGCTGCGTGGCTTCTGCCCGCCCGAGGGCTTGCTGGCCGGTACCGGCCACGGCGGTCTCGTATCCTGCGCGGCGCAGGTAGCGAGACACAACGTCGGCGATCGCGGGCTCGTCTTCGACCACCAACACCTTGGCGCGGGTCCGCTGAAGCAAGCTGCTCACGCAGACACCATACGGGTTGCGCGGCCAAATCCGGAGCGCCGGCGGTGCAATGTTCAGCGCCTTGTAATCGACGTGTGCGACTTGACATGCCCGGCGTTTGCTGTCGCGCGAGGGGCGGAGCATCCGGTTCGACCGAAACGCCGAAGCGACATGGATAGCTAACTCAGCCGGCACGAGCAGAGCGTCGCCGTCGAACTTACCTATAAGCGCCGGAAGCGAGCCGCCCGAGGAAAGCGCCAGCAGGCGTATGACCCGTCCGAGGCGGATGTCACCCCGCCGTAAGAAATTACAGAGCGGTGTCAGCGGGAGTGGAGCCGTTGACCGGCAGGGCGCTGCTCTGGTCCAATGGGGCGAACTCGCTGATCCGGAGGATGAGTTGCCGCGGGTCCTGAATTCTCCCGGGTCGGCTTCGCGGCCACGTACCTAACCTTCAACGGAGCGAGGTAGTAAATGCCTTCTTATCTAAGGGGCGGCATCGCCCTGCTCGCGCTCAGCGGGCTGCTGGCCTTTGCCGGCTCGGCGCTTGCGTCCCCGTCGCCGGTCGTCGGTCACGTTTACCTCGACGGCAACACCACCGGCGTCAACACGATCGTTGGCTACGACCGACATGCCGATGGAACCCTGTCGCCGCTCCCCGGATCGCCATTCTTCGCCGGCGGCGCGGGCACCGGGAGCAGCATCCCGTCTCAGGGCGCGATCCAGGTATCGAGCGACGGCCGGTATGTGCTCGCTGTTGACGCGGGCAGCAACCAGATATCGGTGCTGCGGATCAGGCGCGACGGGGACCTCCGGCTCGTACGGGGGGGCGTCGTGTCCTCCGACGGTTCGGATCCAGTGAGTCTCGCCGAGCATGACGGGCTCGTGTACGTGGCCAACGCCGGCGGCGGAAATTCGAACTACAGCGGGTTTCTCCTGACGCGCGGCGGTCATCTGCTGCAGCTCCCAGATGCCACCTTCCCGCTTCCGGACGCCGCTCAGCCGGGAGACGTGCTGTTCAATTCGATCGGGACCAACCTGGCCGGCACACGAGTCGGGACTTCCCAGATCGATAGCTTCAGGGTCCGCCGCGACGGGCGCCTTGCCCCCGCCCCAGGATCACCGTTTCCCGCCCAGGGACTGGGCCCGTTCGGCAGCGAGTTCCGCCCGACCGATCCAAGCCAGCTGTTCGTCTCAAACGCCCACGGTGGGGCTGGTGCTGGAACCGTGTCGGCGTTCAGCGTCGCCGCGGACGGCACGCTGTCCTCGATCGGCGTCTCGCCGTTCAAGGACAATCAGACTGCACCGTGCTGGGTCGACGTCACCCACGACGGGCGATTCCTGTTCACCGTGAACACGGCGTCGGCCAACGTCTCGAGCTACGCGATCGCGCGCAACGGCACGCTGAGCCTTTTGGGAAGCACCCCGGCGGGCGGCTTGGGGGCCGCCTCGGAGGACGCCCGCCTCAGCACCGATGGCCGTGACCTCTATGTCAACGAGACCGGCGCCGGTGTGATCGGCGAGTTCGCCGTGAGCGGCGGCACCCTCGCCGCGTTGGGTTCAGTCCCAGTACCCACCGGGGCAGGAGCGGCGGGACTCGCGACCAGCTGACCACCAAGCCGTCAGGAGCCGGGAGCGGTTCCGCTCCCGGCTCTTGACCCTATCGGTCTCGAACATCGTGGAGGTACCCGGCCGCGGTCCGCGGCAGGCGGCCGCGGTTAGCCGGCTCCGCAAGCGGCCAGATGCCCGCCTGGTTAGCGTTGCGTTCCGCGTGTCGGGTCCCTGGCCGACGCTGGCGGGCAGCCGCGCTCGTTGTCGCGCCAGGTTGGACGGTCAACGCGGGACTCGATTCGTGGCCGTACCGGATCGCGCAATGAGAGGGGGAGCGCGAACTTTCTGGGCTCTCGCGACGATGTAGGCGTATGGAGTCGTTGCTGTCTGACGCCCGGATCCTTAGTGACTCGGTCTCGGAACCGGCGAGGTTCTCCTCGCTTTATGAGAGGCACCTGCGGGCGGTGGCGAGTTATGTGGCCAGGCGGGCCGGTCCTGAATTGAGCGAGGATCTGACCGCTGAGGTGTTCGTCCGCGCGTTTCGTAGACGTGCCGTATTTCGTGATGATCATGGGAGTGCGTTGCCTTGGCTCCTGGGGATCGCCAACAACCTGATCGCTGATCACCGACGAGCGGAGCGGCGGCGACTGCAAATGCTGCGGCGGCTGGCGAGGACTGGGCCGGTGTCGTCGGAGAGCGGCGTCGCGGTGCTGGCCCCGGAGTTGGTGGGGGAACTGCTCCGCCTGCCGGCGGCTGATCGGGACGCGCTGCTGCTGGTCGTCTGGGGTGAGCTGAGCTACGCGGAAGCGGCCACGGCGCTGAGCGTTCCGATCGGGACGATCCGGTCTCGAATCGCCCGGGCGAGGCAGCGGCTAGGCGCGGCGATCGGACAGCCGGCCGACCCGGCGGCACCCACCGTGAATGGAGAGTCTCATGCCTGACCGCGATCAGCCCCTCGACCTGCTCCGCGACCTGCGCGACGTCGGCGTGAGGCCACCGCGCGCAGAAGTGCTGCATGGCCGGGTGTCGTCGGCCATCGCGGAGGAGATCGAGCGCGAACACCATCCGCGCCAAGGCGGCCCCAACGGCAGCTCACCTGGCCGGTCCACGGCTGAGCGTTCGCCCGGTGCACACCGGCGGCTCGGGTTCGCGCGACTGGCCAGTGGTCTGGTGCCGGTGGCTGGTGTTCTGGTGGTGGCGCTCGTGGTCGCCGTGTTCTTGGGGCTGCGTGGTTCGGGCCCGAGCAGCACTGCACCGAGCCATGGCTCGGTGGCGTCGAGCCGCGGCTCGGTCGAACTTGTCTACTTGGCTGAACCGGGCGCCCAGGCCCCAGCCGTAACTCGCGGCGCGCTCGAGCGGACGGTCCATGTCATGCGAGAGCGACTGTGGGCTCTCGGGATCGCCCGCGCGCGCGTGTCTGTGGCCGGGAAGAACGCGATCACGGTCGTTCTGCCCAACGTCAGAAACACCGCCCGGGCGGAGCAGGAGGTGGGGACGACGGCGCAGCTCGCCTTCTATGACTGGGAGGCCAACGCGCTGACCCCGGAGGGCAAGATCGTTGCCAGTCAGCTCCAGGCCCAGGATCCGAACGCGCTGACGATCAGCCAGGGGGCTGGCGGGAACAACGCGCCGGGTGAACCCGGTTCGGGGAGCACGGGGCTCTATCAGGCCGTGCAGCTGGCCGCCAAGCAGCAGCCCTGGTCCAGCTCGGCGAACTCGCGGACCGGGCCGCAGTACTGGATGTTCGGGGCGCCGGGTAGCGCGGCGTGCGCGGCCGCGGCTCGCGCGCAGGGCACCGCGCCCGTGGCCGGCCAGCGCTGCCTGCTCTCCGGCCCGGATGACAACCTGACCGATCTGCACTCGGGCCTGCCGGCGGGGGTCAGCCCGTCCGAGGGGCAGCTTTTGACCGTGCCGCGCGGCTGGACGGTGCTCCAGGCGATCCCGGCGAGCTTCTCGCATTCGCTCCCGGTGGGCTCTCCGAGTGCGCAGTTCTTCGTGCTCAAGGACAACATCGCGCTGCGCGGCAACGACATCACCAACCCCCAGCAGAGCACCGACCCGAACTCCGGCCAGCCGAACGTCACGTTCGCCTTCAGCTCCAGGGGCAAGAGCGCCTTCCAGAACGTCACCGCGGAGATCGCCCGCCGCGGAAGCCTGGTCAGCGGCCTCGGTCAGTCCTACAACCAGCACTTCGCGGTGGCGCTGGACAACCAGCTGATCACCGTCCCGTATATCGACTACAAGCAGTATCCGGACGGGATCAACGGCGACAACGGCGCGGACATCAGCGGCAGCTTCACGATCACCTCCGCGCAGGACCTCGCCAACGAACTGCGCCTGGGCGCACTACCAATCAACCTCAAGCTGATCTCCGAGTCGCAGGTCTCGGCAACGCTCGGCAAGCAGGCGCTGCACTCCGGGCTGATCGCGGGGCTGGTCGG
>JAFAZZ010000365.1 GCA_019239375.1 Solirubrobacterales bacterium
GCGCATCATCCGCGGCGCCTGGCTGTTCTCCAGCGTGGTCGTCGTGGAGGGTGCCGCCGCACTGCGCGCGGTGCTCGAGGACGTCTACGCCGCGCTCGAGCTCGACTGGAACCCCGCGACTGCCGGCGCCGTTGCCGACGAAGCGCCCGGCGTGAAGGTCGAGGAGGTCCGGCGTGCGCTGCTGTCGGAATATCGGAGCCGCTACCGGCTGGTGCCGACGACAATCGGCGCGGACGCCCTGAGGCGCGCCGGCGGGCTCCTCGAGCGCTACCGCGTAGAACCGTGACTCGCCTTCAGTGCGTGTGATGGACCTCCTGGAGCCCGTAGACCGGCGTGTCGATGCCTTCCGCCCGTGCCTTGAGCTGAAGCGCGAGGTACAGCGAGTAGTGGCGTGATTGGTGGAGGTTCCCCCCGTGGAACCACAGGCCCTGCTGGTGGGTCGGCTTCCACATGTTGCGCTGCTCGCCTTCCCACGGCCCTGGGTCCTTGGTCGTGCCCGACCCGAGGCCCCATACCTTGCCGACCCGGTCTGCGACCTCCGTCGAAATCAGGTCCGCGACGAAGCCGTTCATCGACTCGTACCCGGTGGCGTAGACGACGAGGTCGGCCGGCAGCTCGGCGCCGTCGGCCATCACCACCGCGTCCTTGGTCAGGTGGTCAACCTGCCCCGGCTGCAGCTTGATCTCGCCGCTCGCGACCAGCTCTGAGGCGCCCACGTCGATGTAGTAGCCCGACGCGCGGCGCAGGTACTTCATGAACAGCCCGGAACCGTCCTCGCCCCAATCGTGCTGAAAGCCTGCCGCCTCGAGTCGCCGGTAGAAGTCGGCGTCCCGCTCGCGGATCTGTGCGTAGACCGGGATCTGGAGCTCCGCCATGATCCGGTACGGGATCGAAGCGAACGTCATGTCGGCCTTTTCCGTGCTCATCCCGCCGGCCACCGCCTCCTCGGAGTAGAGGGCGCCGAGCGCGATCTCCATCAGCGTGTCGGACCGGACCACGTGGGTCGAGGAGCGCTGCACCATCGTCACGTCCGCCCCGTGTTCCCAGAGCGCCGCGCAGATGTCGTGAGCCGAGTTGTTCGAGCCGATCACGACGGCCCGCTTTCCGCGGTAGCCGTCCGGTCCGGGGTGCGCCGAGGAGTGGTGCTGGTCGCCCTTGAAGCGCTCGGCGCCCGGCAACCGGAGCGTGTGCGGCCTGCCCGACATGCCAGTAGCCATGACCAGCTGCTTCGGCCGCAGGGTGATCTCCTCGCCCGCGCGCTCGACGAGCAGCGTCCACTCGCCGGCCCCCTCGTCATAGCGCGCCCGCTTCGCGGTGGTCGAGCCCCAATAGCTCAGCTCCATCACCCGCGTGTACATCTCGAGCCAGTCGGCGATCTTGTCCTTGGGCGAGAACACCGGCCAGTTGGGCGGGAACTTCACGTAAGGCAGGTGGTCGTACCAGACCGGGTCGTGGAGGCAGAGCGACTTGTAGCGCTTACGCCATGAATCGCCGGGACGGGCGTTCCGCTCGACGACGATCGTCGGAATCTCCAGCTGCCGCAGCCGCGCGCCGAGGCCGATGCCGCCCTGACCGCCGCCCACGATGACGACGTACGGCTGGGTCGTGAACCCCAGCTCCTCCGCCTCGCGCCGGCGGTCCTCGAGCCAGGTGCGGCGATCGGGGCTCGCCCCGTGCGCGACGCCCTTGGGGCGGCGCCGGCCGAGACTCTGCTCGTAGCCCTTGAGTTCGTCCAGCGCGGTCAAGAGCGTCCAGGCCTTCCCGTCGACCAGCCGCAGGTGGCCGCTGCCGCGCCCCACCTCGGTCTCGAACTCCAGCCACGCCTCTCCCACGCCGTCCGCGCTTGTCGGCTCTTCGGTGACGCGCCAGCCGCGCGGCTTCGTGTGCGCGAGGGTGTGCTCCAGCATGTCCCGGACACCCGCCTGCCCCTCCACGGTCTTGATGTTCCAGGTGAAGGCGACGAGGTCTCGCCAGAAGCTCTCCGGCGCGAACATCTCGGCGGCGCCTTTGGCGTCACCGCGGGCCAGCGCTTCATCGAAGCCGGACAGCCACTGGTCGATCTCGGCCGGGATGGGGGTCCGGGTGACGGTGCTCGACATGGTCTCTCCTCCTGTGCCGGTGGCGGGAGACCCATTGTCCCGGAGCCCGGGCCAGCGGTCCGCGCC
This sequence comes from Solirubrobacterales bacterium, assembly GCA_019239375.1. Lineage (GTDB taxonomy): Bacteria > Actinomycetota > Thermoleophilia > Solirubrobacterales > Solirubrobacteraceae > Palsa-465. The sequence continues at coordinate 2,166 of JAFAZZ010000365.1, forward strand.
CTGACCCCCGGCGGGGCCACCGTTTGAGCCTGACCAGCGTTTTGACTAACCTTGGGCATATTCGTCCAACCGCCCAGACACGGGCACGGACTCATGAAGGGAGGTGATTGGATGCCAAAGACAAGCGGCCGGCTGACCGAGCCGCTGGTGCGCGAGAACGGGACGCTTCGGCCCGCCAGCTGGGACGAGGCGCTCGATGTCGCGGCGGCCGGGCTGGCCCGGGCCCGCCAGACGGACGCCACGCGCTCCTTCGGGATGTTCAGCTGCTCAAAGGCCTCGAACGAAGTGAACTTCCTGGCCCAGAAGTTCGCGCGGTCGGTCATGGGGTCGAACAACATCGACTCGTGCAACCGCACTTGACACGCCCCCAGCGTCGTCGGTCTGGCGACGGTGTTCGGCGCGGGCGGCGGAACGTCGTCCTATAGAGAGGTTGAGGAGACAGATCTGCTGATCCTGTGGGGATCGAACGCGCGCGAAACCCATCCGATCTTCTTCCACCACGTCCTCAAGGCCATACATCGCGGGGCGAGGCTGTACGGCGTCGACCCGCGGCGCTCGAGCAGCGCCCAGTGGGCCGATACCTGGCTCGGGCTCGACGTCGGCACCGATATAGCCCTGGCCAACACGATCGCCCGCGAGATCATCCACGCGGGCCTTACCAACGAGACCTTCATCGAGCACGCCACCACCGGTTACCCCGAGTTCAAGGCTTCGGTCGAGACCTGGACGCTCGAGGAGGGCGAGCGCGTGACCGGTGTGCCGGCCGAGACGATCCGTGAGCTGGCCCACGCCTACGCGCGCGCGGATCGCGCGATCCTGTGCTGGACGCTCGGGATCACCGAGCACGTCACGGCGGTGGACAACGTGCTCTCCCTGATCAACCTCGCCCTGCTGACCGGGCACGTCGGGCGCTACGGGTCGGGGCTCAACCCGTTACGCGGCCAGAACAACGTGCAGGGCGGCGGCGACATGGGCGCGATCCCGAACAAGCTTCCCGGCTTCCAGGACGTCGAGAAGGACGATCAGGCCCGGGCGCGCTTCGAAGCGGCCTGGGGCGCACCAATCGTGCCGAAGTACGGCTGGCACCTCTCGCAGATGTTCGAGGCCATGGAGCGCGGCGAGCTCAAGGTCGGCTCGTGTTCGGGGAGAACCCAGCCCAGTCGGAGGCCGACTCCAAACACGCGCAGGAGCTCCTCGAGGGACTCGACTTCCTGCTCGTCCAGGACATCCTGATGACCAAGACCGCCGAACTGGCCGATGTCGTGTTGCCGGGCACTGCCTCCTGGTGCGAGGTCGACGGCGGCACCGTAACCAACAGCGAGCGGCGGGTGCAGCGGATGCGCAAGGCGCTCGACCCGCCCGGCCAGGCCCGCGATGACCATTGGATCATCTCCGAGCTGGCCCGCCGGCTCGGGCACGACTGGGGCTACCCCACGCTTGAGCAGGCGTGGGACGAGCTGCGCTCGCTCAGCCCGATGCACGCCGGCATGAGCTACGAACGTCTCGAGGAGCTCGGCGGGATCCAATGGCCCTGCCGGAGCGAGGACCATCCCGGATCGCTCTTCCTCCACGGTCGCCTCTGGGAGGACGAACCGGCGCAGGGACCGAAGGCGCCGTTCTCGATCACCACCTGGGTGCCGCCGGTCGACGAGCTGACCGACGAGTTCCCGATCCGGCTGACCACCGGACGCCGGCTCGACTCCTACAACACCGGCGTGCAGTCGAATCTGTACGTCTCGCCGCTGCGCCGCGGCGAAACGCTCGACCTCCATCCCGAGGACGCCTCCAAGCTGGACGTCGAGCCCGGCGAGGTTGTGCGGATCAGCTCCCGTCGGGGCTCGGTCGACGCACCCGTGCGCCTGGACACCGGCCTGCGCCCAGGGCTGGCCTTCATGACTTTCCACTTCCCCGAGCAGGTCGCAGTCAACCTGCTCACGATCGACGCGACCGACCCGAAGTCGGGCACCGCGGAGTTCAAGGCCACGGCCGTTCGTGTGGAGAAGCTGAACGGCGCCGATCGGGAGGCCGCGGGGGTGGCCGGCCGGGAGGCCGACTACTAAGTGGATCTCAGACTCCTCGACGCCGAACCGACCACCGACGAGCGCGCCGCGATCGACGCGTTCCTCGGCCCGCCGGTGTCCACGTGGGCCGGTGCCGACGCGGTCGAGGACGGGCATTCGGCGCACGGCGGCCACGCCGCGCGCGCTCAGCGCCACCAGCTCCTCCCCACCCTCCACGCGCTGCACGAGAAAGCCGGGTGGATCAGCCCCGGGGGGCTCAACTACGTAGCGCGCCGCCTGACCATCCCGCCCGCGGACGTATACGGAGTGGCGACCTTCTATGCGTTGTTTTCCGTGCAACCGCGCGCTCCCCGAGTGCTGCACGTGTGCAACGACTTAGCCTGCCGGTGCGCGGGCTCGGACAAGCTGATCGAAGCGTTGACCGAGCGGGTTGGGGCCCATGGCACGGACACGGATGGCGCCACCTGGGAGCCGAGCCCGTGCCTGGGCCAGTGCGATCGCGCGCCCGCGGCCTTCCTCATCCAATCCGGAGAGGATCCGACCGAACGCGAGCTGACGAACGTCGACGCCGAGGCCCTGATCGAAATCCTGTATGGCGCGACGCCGGCATTCCCAAAATCGGCAACGCCTCCCCAGGCCGGCCAGCCGAACCTCCGCCTGCTTCGCCGGATTGGCCTGGTCGATCCTGAGAGCCTCGACCAGTACAGGGCCCACGGCGGGTACGCCGCGCTCCGCCGGGCCTTCGACATCGGCCCCGAGGGCGTGCTCCGCGAGGTGCTCGACTCCAAGCTGATGGGGCGCGGCGGCGCCGCGTTCCCGACCGGGCGTAAATGGGATGCCGTGGCGCGCCAGCCGCGCCGCCCGCACTATCTGATCTGCAACGCCGACGAGTCCGAACCGGGGACGTTCAAAGACCGCGTGATCATGGAGGGCGACCCGTTCTCGCTGATCGAGTCGATGACCATCGCGGCCTACGCCACCGGCTGCGAGCGCGGCTACGTCTACCTACGGGGTGAATACCCGCTCGCCCAAGGCCGGCTGGAAGGTGCCCTCGAGCAGGCGCGCCACCACGGCCTCCTCGGTGAGGACATCCTCGGCCACGGCTTCCGCTTCGATATCGAGCTACGCAAGGGCGCCGGCGCCTACATCTGCGGCGAGGAGACGGCCATCTTCTCCTCGATCGAGGGCTACCGCGGCGAACCCCGCAACAAGCCGCCGTTTCCGGTCCAGCGCGGGCTGTTCGGCCCGCCCACCGTGGTCAACAACGTCGAGACGCTGGTCAACGTGCTGCCGATCGTGCTCGAGGGCGGCCCCGCGTTCGCGCAGATCGGTACCGAGCGCTCCACGGGTCCCAAGCTCTTCTGTCTTTCGGGCGCAGTCGCCCAACCCGGCACCTACGAGGTGCCGTTCGGGACTACGCTGCGCGAGCTGCTCGAGCTGGCCGGAGGGATCAGTGCCGGGGGCAGCCTCCGTGCCGTCCTCCTCGGGGGTGCGGCCGGCAGCTTCATCACCCCGGACGATATGGATCTGAAGCTCACCTTCGAGGACGCCCGAGAGTTCGGCACCACGCTCGGCTCGGGTGTAGTGCTGGGCATTGACGACGCCATGGACCTGCCCGAATTGCTGATGACGATCGCCGCGTTCATGCGCGACGAGAGCTGCGGCCAGTGCGTGCCGTGCCGGGTGGGCACCGTCCGCCAAGAGGAGGCCCTGGCCCGCCTCGCCTCCGGGCGCACCCGCGGCACCGTGCAAGACGAGCTGAACCTGATCGCCGAAATCGGCCAGGCGATGCGCGACGCCTCGATCTGCGGCCTTGGCCAGACCGCCTCGTCGGCGGTCGAGTCGGCCATCGCGCGCCTCGCAGTGTTCACGAGCAATGGAGGAGCGACCCCGTGAATCCGATCGAGCTGCCCATGGCACCGCCCGCGCCGGCCACCCGGCTGATCAGCCTGACCATCGACGAGCAGCCGGTCGAAGTGCCCGAGGGCTCCACCATCCTCGACGCCTGCCGGAAGCTCGGGATCGACACCCCGACCTTGTGCTACGGCGAGACCCTGATGCCGGCTAACGCGTGCCGGATCTGCGTCGTCGAACTGGAGGGCGCTCGCACCCTGGTTCCCGCCTGTTCGCGCAAGGTCGAGCCCGATATGGCCATCCGCACCGACTCCGAGAGGGTGCGGCTCAGCCGCAAGATGGTGATCGAGTTCCTGGCCTCCTCGGTCGACCTGTCGATCACGCCACCCGCCCAGGATTACCTCGAGCGCTACGACGCAGAGCCCGGGCGCTACGGGCCGCCCGCGCCCCCCGATCCCCGCCGGGACTCCAGGCGCGCCGGGCACCACGACCGCCCCGACGGTCAGACCGCCGCCACCGTGCACCAGCCGACCAAGATCGACAACGACCTGTACGTGCGCGACTACTCCAAGTGCATCCTCTGTTACAAGTGCGTCGACGCCTGCGGAGATCAGTGGCAGAACACGTTCGCGATCACGGTGGCCGGCCGTGGGTTCGACGCCCGCATCTCCACCGAATACGCCAACCCGCTGCCCGACTCGGCCTGTGTCTACTGCGGCAACTGCATCGCGGTCTGCCCCACGGGCGCACTCATGTTCAAATCCGAGCACGAACTGCGCGACGCCGCCACTTGGGATGAGGCACGCCAGACCCAGACGGAAACGATCTGCCCGTACTGCGGCGTTGGTTGCAACCTCACCCTGCACGTGCAGGACAACCAGATCGTCAAGGTCACCTCGCCGGCCGACCACGACATCACCCGCGGCAACCTGTGCATCAAGGGCCGCTTCGGGTTCCAGCACGTAAGCCCAAAGCCCTGACCCGCACGCTCAGGCGCTCCGCTTCGCGGTCACCTCGATCTCGATCTTCATCCGCGGGTCGGCCAGTCCGGCGACGAGCATCGTGCTCGCCGGCCGGATGTCGCCGAAGTACTCGCGCAGGACAGGCCAGCAAGCGGGCCAGTCCTCGGTGCTCGGGAGGATGTAGGTCGTGCGGACAACGTCGGCCAGCGAGAAGTCCGCGTCGGCCAGCGCGGAGCTGATGTTCTCCAGCGCCTGACGGGCCTGCTCGGCGACGTCATCCGAGATGGCCATCCTCGCGTAGTCGAATCCGGTCGTGCCCGACACAAACGCCCAGTCGCCGTCGATCACGGCTCGGGAGTAACCGACCTCCCGCTCAAACGTCGAACCGCTCGAGATCAGGCGACGCGCCATTCGGCCATGTTGACAGCCCGCATGGCGGCGGCGCCAACCGCCGGTGCGGCCTCGCCGGCGCGTGCGTAGCGCGCCAGTTACCGTCGCAGAGCTAGGCGTTTGCGCGCGGGCTGGCGCGGAGGCCGGCCAGCCGCTCGGCGGCCTCGGCGATCACCTCGGGACGCTTGCAGAAGGCGAACCGCACCAGCGTGCGCGCGGCCTCCTTGTCGTCGTAGAACACGCTGGTCGGGATCGCCACCACGCCGCAGCGCTCGGGAAGCGCGGCGCAGAACGCCATCGCATCCTCACCCACGTCCGCGTTCACGAAGTATGTACCGGCCGGGACGATCGGCCGCAGGCCGGCAGCGCGAAGACCCTCGCACAGCTGGTCGCGCTTGGCCCGCAGATCGGCGGCGAGCGCCGCGACCTCTTCAGGTGAGAGGCGCAACGCAGCCGCGGCCGCGTGCTGCAACGGGGTGCCGCCGGCGAACGTCAGGTACTGCTTGACCATCCGGGTCGCCGCGACCAGTTCCGCCGGACCTGAGCACCAGCCGATCTTCCAGCCGGTGAACGAGAACGACTTCCCGACGCTCGAGACCGTAAGCGTGCGCGAGGCCATCCCCGGCAGCGTGGCGATCGGGATGTGCTCGCCGTCGTAAACCAAGTGCTCGTACACCTCGTCGGTGATGCAGATCAGATCGTGCTCGACGCACGCCGCGGCGATCAGCTCGAGTTCACGGCGGGTGAGGACGCGACCGGTTGGGTTGTGGGGAGAGTTCAGGAGCACGAGCCGGGCTCGCGGCCCGATCGCCGCACGCAGGGCGCCCTCAGTGACCCCGAACGCCGGCGGGTGCAGCGTCACCGGCCGCCGCGCCGCACCGGCGAACGCGATGCACGCCGCGTAGGAGTCGTAGTAGGGCTCGAGCACGACGACCTCGTCGCCGGGATCGCACAGCCCAAGCAGCGCGGCGGCGATCGCCTCGGTGGCTCCGAAGGTGACCAGCACATCTTCGGGCTCGAGCCCGTAGCAGCCGCGCTGGTGCTCGAGTACCGCCTCGCGGAGAGCCGGCACGCCGGGCAGCGGCGCGTACTGGTTCTCGCCGCCGCGCAGGGCGGCAACCGCCGCCTCGACTACCGCCGCCGGGCCGTCGGTATCGGGGAAGCCTTGGCCCAGGTTGATCGCGCCGGTCCGCGCGGCCAGGGCAGTCATCTCGGTGAAGATCGTGGTGCCGAGTCCGGCCAGTCGTCCGGCAGGGGTCATGTGCAGCTCGCGGTCCGCCGGCTCATGCCGGGGCGGCCGCGCCCCAGATCCCCGGTCCTCGGCGGTGCTCATAGATCAGCGAGGTCTCGGCATGCGCGACCGACGGATGGGTGGCCAGGTGATCGACGACGAACTCCCGCAGGTCCTGGGCGTCGGCCACGGCGACCCACACGAGGTAGTCGGTCACGCCGGTCAGGTGGAACACCATGAGCACCCCCGGGAGCCGGCGAACCGCGCCCGTGAAGTCGTCGATCTGGTCGCGGGCATGAACCGCGAGGCGCACGGCGATCAGCGCCTGCAAAGGCCGCCCGAGTGCGGCCAGGTCCACCTCGGCGTGGAAACCGCGGATCACGCCGCGTTCGCGCAGCGCGCGTAGCCGGGCGAGCGCAGTGGAGGGGGCGATGCCGACCCGTTCGGCGAGCCGCTGGTTGGTGATGCGGGCGTCCTTGGCCAGCAACTCGAGGATCGACCGGTCAATGGCGTCAACGTCGTCCTGTGGATGATTCGGTGCAGCACGAGCCATTGCCGATCCGTCGAAGGATATCTGATTGATAGGGCGTTTATCAGCAGAATCTTCGGTGAGTTGTGAACCTGTCGCAGAATCGTCAGACTTACGCTATGTCTGCAACCGCCACCGCACCGATTCTCAAGGATTCCATCCTCGACACCATCGGCGACACCCCGCTCGTGCGCCTGTCGCGGATCGGCGCCGGCCTGCGGCCTCAGCTCCTCGCCAAGCTCGAGGTGTTTAACCCGGGAGGATCGATCAAGGACCGGGTGGCGGTGGCGCTGATCGACGCCGCCGAGCGCGACGGCAACCTGCGGCCCGGCGGCACGATCATCGAGCCGACGTCCGGGAACACGGGTACCGGGCTGGCCATTGCGGCTCGCCTGAAGGGCTATCGGGTGATCGCCGTGATGCCGGACAAGATGTCGCGCGAGAAAATCGACCTCCTGCGCGCCTACGGCGCCGACGTCGTGCTCGCCCCTACCGACGTCCCTCCGGACTCGCCGCAGTCCTATTACCGCGTGGCCGATCGGCTGACCGACGAGATTCCGGGCGCATTCCAGCCCAACCAGTACTTCAACCAGGCCAATCCGCAGGCTCACTACGAGTCGACCGGACCCGAGCTCTGGGAGCAGACCGGCGGCCGGATCACCCACCTGGTCCTCGGCGTCGGCACCGGCGGCACGGTCACCGGCACGGCCCGCTACCTGCGCGAGCGCAAGCCCGACCTGGTCGTGATCGGGGCCGATCCCGAGGGCTCGATCTACTCCGGCGGCGCCGAGAGCGTCCGCCCCTACCTGGTCGAGGGCGTGGGCGAGGACTTCTGGCCCGCGACGTTCGACCGCGCCGTGATCGACCGCTGGGTTACCGTGTCCGACAAGGACGCGTTCCTGACGACGCGCCGGCTGGCGCAGCTCGAGGGAATCCTGGCCGGCGGCTCGGGGGGTCTCGCGCTGCACGCCGCGCTCGCCGTCGGCGCCCAGATCGATGATCGGGAGGCAATGATCGTCGTGATCCTCCCCGACGGCGGCCGCTCGTACCTGTCGAAGATCTACTCCGACGCCTGGATGCGCCAGTACGGCTTTCTCGACCGCGACTCAAAGCTCCGCGTCGGCGACGTGCTGGCGCGAAAGCGCGAGGCCGGCGAGATCCCGCCCCTGGTCACGGTGCAGACGCACTACCGGGTGCGCGACGCGGTCGCGCTCCTGCACGAGCACCGAGTCTCCCAGCTACCGGTCGTGAGCGCCCACGATCCCGCCACGGTCGTCGGTGCGATCGGCGAGCGCGGCCTTCTCAAGCGTGCGGCCGAGGATCCGCGCGTGCTCGATGCAGAGATCGTCGGAGCGATGGAGCCTCCGTTCGCCGCCGTATCGGTTGACGATCCCGTGCGCGAGGCGGTCGAGCTGCTGGTCGGCGATCAGCAGGCGCTCCTGGTTACGCGCGACGGCCGGGCCGAGGGAATCGTCACCCGCACCGACTTGCTGGAAGCATTGGCTTCGTGACTGAGCTCGACCCGGACGCGCGACGAGACTCGTTCGCGACCCGCGCCGTCCACGCCGGCCTCACGCCCGACCCGAGCTTCGGCTCGGTCATCCCGGCAATCCACCAGACCTCGACCTACGCCCAGCCCCGCCCGGGCGAGTTCGCGGGCGATTATGACTACGCCCGCAGCGCCAACCCCACGCGCGCGGCGCTCGAGGCCGCGCTGGGCGAGCTCGAGGGAGGGCGCGGCGTGACCTTCGCCTCCGGCCTGGCCGCCGAGCACGCCGTACTCACTATCTCCTGCGAGGCAGGCTCGCACGCGGTGCTGCCGGCCGATCTGTACGGCGGCACCTACCGGCTCCTCGATGAGGTGATGAGCCGCTGGGGCCTCGCCTACGACCTGGTCGACCAGACCGACCTGGCCGCGCTCGAGCGCACCGTCCGCGACGACACCCGATTGATCTGGGTTGAATCTCCGACCAACCCGCTGCTGCATGTGGTCGACATCGAGGGCGTGGTCGCGCGCCGGCGACACGCCCTGGTCGCCGTCGACAATACCTTCGCCACCCCGGCCAACCAGCGCCCACTCGAGCTCGGGGCGGACTTCGTCGTGCACTCGACGACGAAGTATCTGAGCGGTCATTCGGACGTGGTCGGAGGCGTCGCGATCACTCACTCGGATGACTTGTATGCGCTGCTGCGCTTCGTTCAGAACGCCATCGGCGCCGTGCCCGGACCGCTCGACTGCTTCCTCGTGCACCGCGGCCTGCGCACGCTACACCTCCGGATGGAGGCCCACGCCCGCAGCGCCGGCGCGGTAGTCGAGTTGCTGCGCGCCATGCCGGACGCGCACGACGTCCGCTGGCCGGGCTTCAGCGGGATGGTCAGCTTCCGCCATCCTCGCGCCGGGGACATAGCTGCGAGGACCCGGCTGTTCACGCTGGCCGAATCGCTCGGCGGCGTGGAGTCGTTGATCGAGGTTCCCCAGGCCATGACCCACCAGTCTGTGGAAGGCTCGGCGGCGGCCGTCCCCGCTGATCTGATCCGGCTCAGCTGCGGCATCGAGGACCCGGCCGATCTGGTGGCCGACCTGGAGCAGGCACTCGCGAGTTCCTCGCCTGAGCTCGAACTGCAAGCGCACCGCCGGTAGGTGATAGCCGAACACCAGACAGGAAGGATCCGGCGCGGGGCGGGGTCTTCATGGATAACCCGCTCGATTCGCGGGTCCAGTGAAACCTCGTTCCGGGAGCAACATCATGGGCAGTTGGACCACTGCGAAGTTACGCGCAGCGGCGTTCGCAGCACTGGCTGTATCGGCCATGGCCGCCGCAGGGTGCGGGAGTTCCAGCGGCTCGAGCACGAGCACCGCCGCCGCCGCGCCGGCAGCCGCCACGTCATCGTCATCCTCGTCTACGACCTCCTCGAGCAGCTCGGGCAACGCATCCGGCGCCGAGCAGATCGGCACCGCCAAAGGCGCGATGGGCACCTACCTGACCGCAGACGAAGGCCGTGCGGTTTACCTGTGGGTGGCCGATAGCGGCGGCAAGTCTGCCTGCTCCGGCGCATGCGCCAAGGCGTGGCCGCCGGTGGAGACCAAGGGCCAGCCCAAGGGCGAAGGCGGCGTTAACGCGGCCGACTTGGGCACGACCGCTCGCGCGGACGGCACTCAGCAGGTGACCTACCATGGGCACCCGCTCTACTACTTCATCGCCGACAAGTCGAAGGGCGAGACCAAAGGCCAGGGCAACAACAGCTTCGGCGCGCTGTGGTGGCTGGTCGCATCCTCGGGCAACGCGATCAAGAGCGGCGGGTCGTCCGGCGGCGCGTCGAGCGGATCGTCGAGCTCGAGCTCGTCCTCGGGCGGCGGCTGGGGCTAGTGGCAAGCCCCGGGGGGCAAGATGACGCAGACCACGGTTGGTGCCCGCCTCCGCGCGGGCACCGATATGGCCGGGGTTCTCGTGCCGCCGCCGGGCGGCCACGAGCGCGATGCGGCCCGGCTGCGCCCGATGACCCCCTGGGCGTTCGCCGGCGTGGCTGTCGCCTCGTTCGGCGGCCCGCTGGCGCTCGCGGCACTCGCCGCGCCCGGCCTGGCCGCTGACGCCTCGGACTCGGCCGGGCTGGCCATGCTGGCCGCCGCCGTGGCGTTCGCGGTACCGCTGGCCATCTGGCTGCGCTACTCCGCACACGTCGCGAGCTCGGGCGGCCTGTACGCGTTCGTCGAGGCGGCCGCCGGGCGCCGGGTGGCGCTCGCGCAGGCCACCGTCTGGACCATCAGCTACCTGCTCTACATCGTCTACACCACGGTCCAGATCGTCTACGACCTGCTGCCGGCGGTGGCGCCGGGCCTAAGCGGCTATCAGTCAGTGCTCGCGCTGGCCATCCCGATCGCGCTCGCCGGCGTGATGATCGCCGGACGAACGGCCGCCTTGCTCGCATTGGGCGTCATCGCCGCCGGACAGCTGGCGCTGGCCGGCGTCCTGGACGGCGTGACGCTCGCGCACGTCGGGGCGCCGGTGTCCAGTTTCGGTGCCGGCGCGGGCGCTGGCTCGATCGCCAAGGCCGGTGCGCAGACCTCGCTCCTCTATGTCTGCGGAAGCCTGCCGCTGTTCCTGGGGGGCGAGCTCGCCGCACCCAGACAAACGATTCGGCGCGGACTGATCGGCGCCTTCGCGATCAGCGCCGGCGTGATCGTCCTCGCCGTGGCGCCGCTCGCCGCGATACCCGGCGTCCTGCACACCCAGGTTCCCGGTGTCAGCGTGGTCCAGCAGTACGCCGGCCCTGGCCTGGCCGAGGCGATCGGCATCGGCGTGGCGGTCAGCATCGCAGGGGTGATGCTGTGCGAGTATCTGGCCCTGACCCGGCTCGCGCACGCGGTCGGCGGCTGGGGAACGCGGCGCATCGCCGTGGCGATCGGGGCTGTGGTCGTGTCCGCGGCCCCGTTCAGCCTGCTCGACCCCGGAGGCTTCTATGACACGCTGCTTGCGCCGTCGCTGGTCGCGCTGTGGTTGAGCCAGCTGATCGTGTTCGCCGCCTACCCCTTGTTCGCGGCCCAGCGCGGGCAGCGGGCGTGGCCCGCCTGGGCGCTCAGCCTCGGGGCCAGCGCGTTCGCGCTCTACGGGCTGTGGACGGCGTTGCAGCCGGCATCGAGCTGAGCGTCCGCGTGCCTGACCATCCGCGTAGCCGACCCGTCTGATGCCATCCGCGTAGCTGACCGTCTGCCGCCATCTGCGTAGCTGACCATCTGCCTGCCAGACTCGGGGCATGGCCACACCTCGGGCAGCTGACGCCTCGACATCTCCGGCGGCCTACCCGGCGAGCCACGATGAGACCCGGCCCCGCGGCTACGTTTCGCTCTTTCAGCGCGTAGCAGTGGTCAACGTGCTGCTGCTGCTGGTGGCGGTGGCGCTGACCATCGTGATCCTCGTGCCGGGTCACGAGTCCTCGTACAAGATCGACCAGGAAGGCATCGTGCTGGTTGGGACGGTGGGGCTCATGGTCCTGCTGAACCTGCTTCTGCTGCGCCGGATCATGCGGCCCCTGCAGCAGCTGACCGCGGTGGCCCGGAAAGTCGACTTGGCCGACCCGAGGCCCCCGCTACCCGCCGCCACGGCGAACTCCGAGGCGGGGGAGCTGGCGCTGACCTTCAATGAGATGCTCGCCCGCCTGCGCGCCGAGCGGCGGCAGGCCACCGGCCGGGTTCTGGCCGGGCAGGAGGCGGAGCGGTTGCGGATCGCCCAGGAGCTGCACGACCAGGTGGGACAGGAGCTGACGGCCGTGCTACTCGTGCTCTCACGGGTGCACGCGCGCGCTCCGGACGAGCTTCGACCCGCGGTGCTCGACGCGCAGGATTCGGTCCGCGCGAGCCTCGAGGATGTACGCCGAATTTCCATCGAGCTGCGTCCGGAGGCACTCGACGATCTCGGTCTCGAAAGTGCCCTGGCGGTCCTGACCGACCGGTTCGCCGAGCGCGCGGGAGTGGATGTCTCCTGCCGGATCGGTCCCGGGCTTCCCGGCCTCTCGACCGAGGCCGAGCTCGTGATCTACCGGGTTGCGCAAGAGGCGCTCACCAACGTCGCGCGGCATTCCGGCAGCTCCCGCGCCGAGCTCATCCTCCAGCCCGATGACGGCCACGTCCTCCTGACGGTGCGCGATGAGGGACGGGGCCTTGATCGAGCCGAGGAGCCGGGTAGCGGGATTCGTGGGATGCGCGAGCGCGCCGGGCTGATCGGAGCCACACTGAAGATCCGCGCGCGCCACCCCGGCCCTGGCGTCGAGGTCTGCCTCCAGGTACCCGTCGAGGTCGCGGTGTGATCCCGCTGAAGACCCGGATAATGCTCGCCGACGACCATGCCGTGGTTCGGAACGGGCTGCGGATGGTGCTCGAGGCGCAGCCGGACCTCGAGGTGGTGGCTGAGGTCGGCGATGGAGCCGAGGCAGTCAAACGCGGGCTCGAGGAGGACATCAACCTGGTCGTCATGGACATCGCCATGCCGCGCATGACCGGTCTTCACGCGGCGCGAGAGTTGCACCGCCGCCGCCCGCAGCTGCGCATCCTGATGCTGTCGATGCACGAGAACGAGCGCTACCTGTACGAGGCGCTCAGGGCGGGGGCATCCGGATACGTGGTCAAGACGGTGGCTGATCGCGACCTCGTCGAGGCTTGCCGCGCCGCGATGCGCGGGGAGAAGTTCCTCTATCCCGGGGCGATGACTCCCCTGATCGAGGATTTCCTGCACCGTGCCCACCAGAACCTTCCGTTGCGCGAGGACCCGCTCACGCCGCGCGAGCAGGAAGTGGTCAAGCTGGTCGCCGAGGGCTACACCAACAAGCAGATCGCCGAGACGCTGGTGATCTCCGAGAAGACGGTCGAGCGCCACCGGGCCAACATCCTCGAAAAGCTCGGAATGCGCGACCGGGTCGAGCTGACCCGCTACGCGATCCGCCACGGACTGATCGAGGCCTAGCGGCGAGGCGGCGGCGCGAGGTGGTCCCGTAGCCGACGGCCGCGGCCCGACGGTGGGCCTCGTCACACTCGAGGACCTCGTCGGGAAGATCGACGTCGCGCCGCTACCCGCGCGGGATGGCCGCGGCACCGCCGGGCTGCGGCGTCGCGCTAGGCGTCGCGAAGTCAATCGATGCACGGCGCCCGGCAAATGGGGCCTAGCCGCCATGGCGCATACGGCTGCGGGCACGCAACCTGAAGCTCCAAATCCACGAAAGGAGGACCGATGCCCTGCCTCGCCCCGCCCCCCACGGCTGAACCGGCCCGGTTGCACCGCGACCTTGCGGCGCGCACGCGCCTGCTGGTGGTGGACGATCACCCAGCGGTACGGGCCGGCCTCCGCGAGCTGCTGGCCGACGAACCCGACTTCCAGGTCGTCGCCGCCGTGGCCACCGCGGAGGCCGGCGTAGAGGTCGCACAAGCCGAACCCATCGACGTGGCCGTCGTCGACTACCAGCTCGGCGGACACAACGGATTGTGGCTGAGCCGCAAGCTCAAGCGGCTTGCCGAGCCGCCAGCCATCCTGATCTACTCGGCGTACACCGACGGGGTGCTCGCGGCGGCCGCGGTGGTGGCAGAGGCCGACGCGATCGTCAGCAAGGGCAGGATGGGATCTGACCTCTGTCACGTGATTCGCAGTGCGGCGGCGGGTGAGCGGCACCTGCCGGCGATCCCGCCCCGGCTAGCGGAAACCCTCCGGCGACGCCTCGACAACGACGAGCAGGCGATCTTCGGAATGCTGCTCGCCGGCTTCGATCCGCTCGAGGTCGCCGCCACGCTGGGGCTCTCGGCCGCCGCGATGGAATCCCGGCTGTGGGAGCT
>JAFAZZ010000391.1 GCA_019239375.1 Solirubrobacterales bacterium
TGCGGCGCCAAGCACGCCTGCAAGGGCTTCACCGAGAGCGTGCTCACCGAGCTCCTTCACCGCAAGTCGAAGGTCCAGGTGTCGATGATCCAGCTCCCGGGCGTGAACACCACCCAGTTCACCTGGGGGCGCACCAAGCTGCCCAAGCAGACGATCCCGGTGCCGCCGATCTACCAGCCGGAGGTGGCGGCGGACGCGATCCACTACGCCGCTCATCACAAGCGTCGACAGGTGTACGTCGGCATCCCGACCGTCATGAACATCGTCGGAGAGCGCGTCGCGCCATGGCTGCTCGACCGTTACCTGGCGAAGTCGGGCTACAAGTCGCAGATGACCGGCCAGGACCTGGACCCGCACGGCCACGACAACCTGTTCGACCCCGTGGACGAGGATCGCGGAGCGCACGGGCCGTTCGACGACCAGGCGCACCGGATCAGCCCGCAGTACGAGCTGGCGAAGCGGCGGAGCCTCGTGCTCGCCGGCGCCGGCGCTGCGGCGGCTGGCGCGGCGGCGACTCGTCTGCTGCGCTCTTGAGCGATCGCTCGGAGGCGATGGCAGTGGCCACGTCGGCCGCATAACGGCGTCGCGCGCCGAGCAGCGTGAGGCCGGTGAGGGCGATTGGCACGAGCATGATCAGGAACGTTTCCTGGAGGGCGCGGGTGGTGGCGGGCGGGATGTACTGCTGGGAACGACCCGCGCCGGCGCCGCCGAGCAGGTCCGCCACCAGGCCGAACAGTAGGGGCGCTGAAGCCTGAGCGCTCTGGCGGAGCATGGTGCGGATTCCCTCGGCACGCCCCCACAGGCCGGCCGGCATGATGTCGAGGCGAGCTGCATCGATTGGGGGATTGGGAGCCGACAGAGCCGCGCCCGCGGCCATGAGCAGCGGTAACGCCACCGGGACGGTTGTCAGGAGCAGAGCGGGGGCGAGAAGCGCCGCAGCCGCGAGGTAGCTGACGGCGCCGACGAGCACCCGGGCGTTGATTCGGCTGCGCTGGATGAGTTTGTCGGCGAGCCGGCCGGACACGAGTACCCCGGCCAGCGCGCCGATCCCGGCCAGGAACAGCAGAGCGGTTGCCGTGGACTGGCCGAGAGCGAGGTGGCCTCGGACGAAGACCAGGGCGAAGGTGCGCATGCCGGCGAAGAAGAAGTAGCCAACCGCCCCGGCGGCGATCAGCCAGCGATTCGTCGGGATCCGCAGCACGTAACCGATGGCCTGGCGAACGGTCAGCTCGCCGGGGTCGCGGTGCAGGACACGGCCGGGCACCGGATTGATGTCCCGGCTCTCGATGGCCCTCCGGGCCGCGCCGAGCGGGCGCGCCGGTGCGTGTTCTCGGCGTGTCTGCGCGCCGCGCGCAGGCTCGGGAAGGGCGCGCCAGATGGCGAGGGCTAACCCCGCCGCGGGGAGTGCCAGGACCGCAAACGCGGCCCGCCAGGACACCGTGGCCGCGACCGTGCCGCTGACCACGAAGCCGATGCCGGCGCCGAGGAGCTCGCCGCTCAGGATGTAACCGTAGATCTTGCCCCGCTCCGCGGCTGGGAAGAAGTCGCCGGTCAGCGACGCGATCGCTGGGCCGGCGGTGGCGGTGACCGCGCCCAGGCCGAGCCTGGCCAGCAGCAGCCAGCCATACGTCTGCGCGAGCGCGCAGGCGCCCATGGCCACCGCCCACAGCGAGATCGAGAAGGCGAGCACGTTCACGCGACGCACCCGGTCGTTCAACGTCGGCGTGATCATCGGCGGGGAAGGCATGATGGCCCTGTGGGTCCCGCTGATCGCCGGTGCGTGGTCGGACACGCTGCGCACCCGGATCGGCGGACGCCTGCCGTTCATCCTCGCGGGGACGGTTCCGGCCGCGATCGCGCTGGCGCTGATCGGCTTCGTCCACTCGCTTGGACTGGTTGCGCTCCTCGCTGCGGTGTTCTTCGGCTTCTACTTCGTGGCCTACGAGCCCTACCGGGCCATGTATCCGGACCTGCTCGACGAGGAGAGCGTGGCCGGACGCGCGCAGGGCGCCCAGGCGCTGGCCCGCGGCCTGGGAACGGGATTCGCGCTGCTCGCCGGCGGTCTCTTGCTTACCGTGGCCCGCCCGCTGCCGTTCGCCCTGTCGGCGCTGATCCTGGTGGGCGCGGTGGGGGCGTTCGTGTTCCTGATCCTCCGCCGCGGCCTGAACGAGCAGTCCCAGGACGACGCGGAAGGCCCCGCCCAGGTGGCTCGCCGCCTGCCGCGGCTGGTCAAGGAGCACCCGGCGCTGCGCGCCTATTTCATCGCCAACGCCCTTTGGGAGATGGCCCTAGCCGCGCTCAAGGCGTTCGTGGTCCTCTACCTGACGCTCGGGCTGCACTACAAGCTCACGAGCGCATCGCTGCTGATCGGCGGCGTCGCCCTGGTCATCCTGATCGGAGCCGGCGTAACCGGCAAGGCGGGAGACAAGTGGGGCCGCATCCGGGTCGTGAAGCTCGCGCTGTGGGGCTACGGGCTCGGCTTCCTGGTCCTGGTCTTCACCACGAGCCGGCCGTTGCTGGCCGCGGCCATGCCGTTCATCGCCATCGGCGGAGGGGCGGTGATGACCATGGCCTACGCGATCCTCATGCCGCTGATGCCCGAGGGCGAGCACGGCGCTTTGACCGGCTTCTACAGCCTGTCGCGCGGCGTGGGCATCACCATCGGGCCGATCCTGGCCGGTGTGCTGATCTCGCTCACCAGCAGCGGCCCCTTCACCGGCACCCAAGGGTTCCAGGCCATGTGGATTGTCTGCGCCGGCGCGGCGCTGACCAGCATCGTGTTCGTCCGCAAGCTCCAGCGCGCGGAGGACGACCGCCGCAGGCTCGAGCGCGGGTAGCGGGGCTGCTCGTTTGCTCATCGCGCGTAGGCCGAGAGCGTTGCTCACCGCGCGTAGGCCGAGAGCGTTGCTCATCGGGCGTGGGCCGAGAGAGCGGCCAGGGTAAGCGCCGAGGCGGCGCTCCGCAGCGCATCGGGCCGCACACGCGGCCGAACCGCAGCGAGCGCGAGCATGCTGAGCGCGTGGAGCGCGTCGGTGGCGATCGACCACGCGGGCGGCGGAAGGCGCGCGCGGCGCACCAGCATCGCCCCTTCGACGAGGTGCCGGACGCCCAGCACGCGCACGGCGCCCAGAACGTAGGCCGGCGTGGGATCCGGACCTTCGGCGAGCACGCGCTCCGGCGCGGCGAGTAGCAGCGCTCCCCATGCCATGCGGCCGCCGGTGAGGACTGTCCGGACACCGCCCGCTCGGAGTTCCATGGCCGCGTATTAGCCGAGAACCGTGGGGTTCCGTTGCCGTGGGGTCGGGGTTCGCATGGTTTACCGGCGGGATCCGGGCCGTGGTGTGTGTGGCGGTGGCGGGCGCCGGGTCCTGGTGCGCGGCTGTGTCGGCGGCGTGCGCCGGGTCGTGGTGCGCGGCTGTGTCGGCGGCGGGCGCCGGGTCGTGGTGCGCGGCGACGGCTCGCGCCCAGGCGATTCGGTCGGCGAACCTGAATAACTCGCCAAAGCCCACTGCCCCGCGTCGCCCGGGGCAACATAAGCATCGTGGCGATGCTCATCTCGCCAAGGTTCTTGCGTGGTGGCGGGCTTTGGCGACTTTTACAGGTGGAAGGCCGCTGCGCTCGGTCCGCCACACGATTGATACAGCGCGCCTCGGCGCCCCTGCTACGCTAGCGAACCGCATGCCGACTACCAGCCAACTGATCCGCAAGGGCCGTACTCCGCCCAAGAAGAAGCTTGCCACGCCGGGCTTGAAGTCCGGCAAGGGGCGCAAGAAGAAGGTTGCCGCTCCACAGCGCCGGGGTGTATGCACGCGCGTGTATACGACTACGCCCAAGAAGCCGAACTCGGCGCTGCGCAAGGTGGCGCGGGTCCGGCTGACGAACGGCATGGAGGTCGGCGCCTACATCCCCGGCGAGGGCCATAACCTGCAGGAGCACTCGGTGGTGCTGGTCCGCGGTGGGCGGGTCAAGGATCTGCCGGGCTTCCGCTACAAGGTGATCCGCGGCACGCTGGACGCCGCCGGGGTCGGCGACCGTAAGAAGGCCCGCTCCCAGTACGGCGTCAAGGCGAAGTAGCTAATTCATGCCCCGTCGCGCAGCAGCCCAGCTCCGGACGATCGAGCCCGATCCGGTGCAGCGCAATCGCTTGGTCCAGCAGGTCATCAACAAGGTGATGCTGGACGGCAAGAAATCAGTTGCCGAGAAGATCGTCTATGACGCGCTGGCCATCCTGGCGGAGCGGTCCGGCAAGAACCCGGTGGAGCAGCTGGAGGCGGGCATCAAGGCCCTGACCCCGGTGCTCGAGGTCAAGTCCCGGCGCGTCGGCGGCGCCACCTACCAGGTTCCGGTCGAGGTGCCGACGCGGCGGGCGCGCACGCTCGCCGTCCGCTGGCTCGTCCACTACTCGCGCCAGCGGCGCGAGAAGACGATGGCGCAGCGCCTCGCCCATGAGCTCCTCGACGCACAGCAGCAGCAGGGCGCAGCGTTCAAGCGCAAGGACGACGTCTACCGCATGGCGCAGGCCAACAAGGCCTTCGCCCACTATCGCTGGTAGCTACGGTGGCGCCCGTCTCGGGCGCCGGCGCGGGTTGCTCGTCATCGAATGGTGGTCGCGGGTTCCGCGAGGCGCCCTTGACGGGCATCCACCTCCGCAGCCTAGGGCGCGAACGTGGTCGTAGGCAGACCCACCGTCCAGTCTCGCGAGCCACCGTCCAGTCTCGCGAGCCATTCTGCGGGGGTTTGCGCGGTAGCGAGCGGATCAGGGGTGTGCAGATGTCCCTCTTGGTCCGCCTCGCGGAGCCCCCGATCACCGTCCGGGAATCAGGATCACCGTGCGGGAATCAGCCACCCGCGCCCCAGCGGAACGCCACCGAAACCCGCCACCGAAACCGAACGCGAGGGCTGCCCACCACACGGGACCGGGGGCTGCAGTGGGACAACCCTCGCGTTTCACAAGGGTAACGCCGGATTCCTGCTCCCTCGCAGCTCGCCGCGTCGGGTGTCAGCATGCCGACCATCGCCGGCGCGGCGGCCAAAAGTGCGTTTAGAGCGGCGCATCGCGGCGTTGACGAAGCGACCAGGACGGGGTGGCGTGGAGCCCGGGGTCCGACCCCGCCCGTGTGGCGAGGAGCCCGGGGGCCGACCCCGCCCGGCACGGCTCCTCGGCGAGCACGAGCGTCGCCTCCTCGGCGAGCACGAGCGTCGCCGAAAATGCCCCAGAACCTCTGCTATATTCGGTGTTCGCCTCGGGTGGGGCGTTCATCTGCGCTCGCTCCCGGGCACGCAGGTTCCCTGTAATGGAGTCGTCCGCCAGATAGACACCCGCCTCTTCCCGACACCCGCGTCGTGAATGGGCCCGATGGGCCCTTTTTCATGTCTGCAGGGTAGGCCGGGTAGCCGGTGCCATTTGGCCGCGAACGACCGACAAAGCGCAGCCCCGAATACCGACACTCATGCCTCGCACCTTCCCTCTGAACAAGATTCGCAACATCGGGATCATGGCCCACATCGACGCGGGCAAGACGACGACGACCGAGCGCATCCTGTACTACACCGGCCGGACCTACAAGATGGGGGAGGTTCACGAGGGCGCGGCGGTCATGGACTGGATGGCCCAGGAGCAGGAGCGCGGCATCAC
>JAFAZZ010000481.1 GCA_019239375.1 Solirubrobacterales bacterium
CGGCTGCGCGACACCGACGACACCGTTGCTGCGATCGGGGCTGCGGTCGGCTACCGGTCCGAATACTCGTTCTCCCGCGCGTTCACGCGCCATCGTGGGCTCGCCCCCGGCCGGTACCGGCGCCACGCCCGCGCACGGGCGCTTGCGCCCGCTTAGACGCTCGACGGGTCCCAAGACGACAAAGGCCAGAGCGTTACCGCGACTGACAGGCAGGCGACGCGCAAGACGCGTGTCTCTGGCTAAGCCAAGCCGGAGGCGCGTCTATGACGCTTGCGACGTCTCGCCCCGCTGGAGATTGATCGCGGTGGCCGGGTACATCACCGGTCAGGTGATCCACGTCGATGGTGGCTGCGTGGCGGCCGGTTACGCGTTCACCGCCAGTACGGGCGCCCGAGTTGCCGCTGGATCGGCACGAACGAAATGCCTTCATGCATGCTCATCACTCGATCGAATCAGGTTGGCGCCGCCGGGATTGACCAAGCGGGTTCGAGGATTCGGTTCCGGGCCCAATTCGTCGGCCGGCGCTGGACTACGCGCACGAAGTTCAGCAGCACGAGCCCAGACGTCATTTCTTAATGGCAACCGGGGGAAGTCCGTTTCCGATGGAGACGACGTACACCTGGGAAGACGCACCGGATGGCGCGACGAAGATGACCCTCCGCGATCGCGGGGAGCCGTCGGGCTTCGCTGCAGTCACGGCGCCCGTGATGTCGCGAGCGATGCGAAGGCCAACGAGCGATGAGCCGGCGCGAGTTGTCGTCACCGCGTCTTGCGTCCTCCTCGGCGTCGACGCCGACCGGCTCGGGCCGGGAGAAATGCAGGACGGAGTGACTTGCTTGGCACCGGGGTCTTAGAAGGCAGCGCGACCTCGGACCGGATCGAACTATGCGGCAGTGTCAGAAAGTCATGGGTCGTCCTGACGAGCGCCCTCATCCAATCTAGGTGATGCGGCTGCAGCCGCAGCGGCGCATACTCCGGAAAAGCGCTCTCAGACCGAAATGACCGGAGGCAAACCCCGTTGCTGATCACTGCGTCGTCGTATCCCTTCCTGAACGTTCTCTGGGACATCCTCATCATCTTCGCGTGGATCCTCTTCATCTGGGTCGCGATCATCGCGTTCACCGACCTCTTTCGACGTCGCGACATCTCGGGCTGGGGCAAAGCCGCCTGGGTGATTTTCATCGTCCTCATTCCGTGGATCGGCGTGTTGGCGTACCTGATCTTCAACCACGACGGGATGGCTGAGCGAAGCGAAAAGCAAACTCAGGCAGCGCAAGCGCAGCTCGACGAGTATGTCCGCCAGGCCGCGGGTACAGGCGGGCCGGCGAGCGAGATCGACACCGCCAAGAAGCTCCTCGACAGCGGCACGATCACCCAGGCCGAGTTCGACGCAATCAAGGCCAAGGCCCTCGGTAGTCCTGCTGGTTCGGGCTAACGGCGGTCCCACAGGAGGGGGGCGCCCGGCTGGGTCGCCGGGGGGTCCCGTGCCGAAAGGACGGCATTACACGCGCCCGACGGGTTCAGAAACGCGAGGGACCCACTCGCTTCGTCATCGGCTCACTCCCTGAGGCGCTCTTGTGCTGCTGTCGGCGCCACGCGCGTCGATGTGCTCGCCTCCCTGCGAGGCTCACCCGAACCCCTGCCGGGCTGCTCACCAGTTGATGATTCCGCGCAGGATCAAGATGATGGCCAGGGCAGCGCCGGCGATCAGCGCCACTTGGCCGCCGCGCCGAGTCAGCCAGCTGCTGACGCCCTGCACCGCGCTTGCGGTCGCCTCGGGCTTGATCAGGTAGCCGAGCAGCGGGATCTCCAAGAGCATCAACGCGATCACGTTGAACGCCAGCACGACGAGCACGGTCAGGGATGCGGAGAGGTGCTGCCTGTGCAGGAGGTTCATCCCGGCGATGTAGGAAGCCCCTGGGAAGCTGAGCAGCACCCCGACGACAAACGTGTCCCGCGCAGTCCCCTTGCTCAGTTGGCGGCGCCATCGAGGTGGTGCCTTGTCCTTGGCGGCCTCGCGTCTGCGCTCGCTCCAGGCACGCCGGCGCTGGTCTCGACCCGTACCGGCCACGAATACGACAAGCAACAGGAGCACCCCGAGCGCGATGTTCAGGACTGGGTTGACGGTGTGCTTTGCCGTGCTTGACGTACTGGAGCTCGGCAACGCGAATACGAGCACAAGACCGCAGGTGATGCTTGTCACCATCGCCCCCACCAGGTAGCCCGATAACAGTCGCTTTGGTTTCTCCAACGCCAGCATCAGCGTCACTGCAGCCAGGAGCGAGGGATTGAACGCAGCGGTCAAGGAGAAGACAAAGACCTGACCCATCCGCCGCTCGCCTCCTTCCGATCGGATCGTTTCCCACGCGGGTCTGAGCCCATTCTCGTCATCAGCTGCGTCTGCGCCGGCGACGGGGCCCCCCCCCATGCTGTGCTCTCGAGTGATCATGTACGAGCGCTGGGTGGCTGGGCGGAGCCGTGGCAGCGGTTGCTGCACGACAGCGCGCGTACGACGCGTCCTGCGCTTGAGACCAAACAACCGAGACGCCGTCAACACCGGCGATTTCGGCTAGCGCGCCCGGAGAGATTCGAACTCCCGACCTTCGGTTCCGTAGACCGACGCTCTATCCAGCTGAGCTACGGGCGCGTTGTGAGTTTTATGCCTGCAAATCGCGACCTCGGCGCCGGGACGGCATCCACTGGCCTAAGGCCACGGCCGGGGCAAAAACCCTGACGTGCCGGCGAATATAGGCCATCAAGAGAGCTCGACGGCCTGATGCGCTCGGCGGCCACACGGCAAGGATAACCCGGGGCTGCCGAGGCGGGGATCAGGGAGCAGCGCGCGGTGCTTGTCGACGCGAACGGCGCCGCTCACAGACCAAGCGGATGCTCGGTCTCCGGCAGCTGCTCCAGCGTTCGTCGAAGCCGTGCGAGGGCCCGCCCCCCGGCACGATCGGCGCGCAGCGACGCAACCGCGACCGGGACCTCCCAGCCGGCGAACAGCGGGCATCCGATACAGACCGCGACGACCAGCGGCACCGCTGGTGCGGGAGCAGGAGCGAGGATCGCGGCAGCACACATGGCCGCGCTGAGAAGCGCAGTCAAGAAAGCGACGACAAGCACGAGGCTGGCGCGCACGCGTCCAGGCGACCGCCGCATCACCAGCACCAACTGCTCACCAGACTGCAGATCGCCGCGCACTAAACCCTTCTCGTCGCCAGCTTCGGAAACGTTCAGCGCGTGCAGAATACCCCCCGGCATGTCGCCGGAATCGCTAAATCTCCGACGCTCCGAGATCGGCACGACCGGGTGCAGGATCGGCTCGGAGCCCTCTCACCCAATCCGGGTGATGACGGCCTTCGCTGCTTCTTGGACGCTTGACCACCCGTAAGAAAGGAGATCAAGCATATGCCGGTTGTTGGAGCCGACACTCACCAGTCGCTTTCGGGAATGGCCTCAGGCAGGGCCGACATACTCGACGAGGTTGCCGGGCTGCGCGCAGCGAGTCGAGAGGCCAGCGGCCTTGATGGCCGGACGTTCGCGCTTGTTCAGATCGCGACTCTGATCGCGCTGGATGCGCCGCCCGCCTCCTACGGTTGGCAGATCGGCAACGCGATCGAAGAGGGCGTCACGCCGGAGGACATCCTCGGCGTCCTGAAGGCTGTCGCGCTGCAGGTCGGAGGGCCCAAGGTGGTCGCCGCTGCTCCCGAGATCATGCTCGCGCTCGGGCTCGCACTGGACGAAGAGGGCTAGATCGCGATGCCGTTGCTAAGACGCCGGCCCCTGCTACGTGCCGCCGCAGTTGGGGGCGGTGCATACATGTACGGCAAGCACCGCGAGCGGCTGCAAGAGGAGGGGCAGGAACAGGCCTACGCGGCCGGGCAGCAGTCCATGATGGCGGCGCCCGCCGCGGCGCCAGCGCCGTCATCCGGCATCACCTCTGACGATACGGCTCGGCTGGCGGAGCTCGGAAGGCTTCACGAGCAGGGCGTTCTCACCGACGAGGAGTTCGCGCAACAGAAGGCGGTCATCCTTCGTCGGCTTTGACGAAGCCTCTTCGCAATTAGAGCGGCCACTCGCTACTAAGACCGAGTGGCCGCTGCGACTCGCGGGTGCGTAACGAGGCTCGTTCAGCCTTGACCTGACGATCCGCGGGCGTCGATGCTGCCGCAAGCGAGAGCGCCCGAGGTCCGGATAACTGGAGCCGAGCACAACAGGCGCTCACGCGCGCAGCTCAGCGACCTCCTTGCCTTGCAGCGATTGCCGCCACGTCCTGAGCAGATCATGGGCGGCAGCTGCTCCCACAATCGGATCGGGCGGCATCGCCGACTTGGACGGGCGGAGGATGAAGGGCTGCGTCTGTGGCCCTGCCACGCCGCTGTGAAATGAGACCAGCTCCTCGAACGCGCAACCCTGCTCGAGATCCGGGTCGTAGAAGCTGTTGACGATGATGTAGGGAACGTGCTCGAACCCGTCAGTGCGCCGCAGATGGGCAGCTGTGTTCGCCGGGAAGCGCGGGGTTGATGCCTACCCGCGAGGGCGTAGTGTGTTCACTACGCGCGCGACGCCATTGCCGGGCAAGGGCGGGAGAAACCAATCGCGGACTTCATCGGTTGCAGGCGCAACCGCACTTCAATGTCGCGGCGCTGGTGAAGTTCTGGACCGCTCTCGTCTCGCCTGGTAACCCGCTCTTCGCATCCTTGACGACGGCGGTGGCGTTGTCCCGCACCTTCGATAAGGCTGATTCGAGCGCGCTCGTCCCGTTCTTCACCACATCCGTGTTCGGGAGAGCCTTGATGGAGCTCTGCAGGTCGATGACAGCTGAGCAGTAGGAGGGCTTGCCACCGCCGCCGCAGCCGGCTATGACTGCTGCTCCGATATGCAGGTCACCAGCGCCCGCGGCTATGGGCGTCGAATTGGTGGCTGAGTCTGCCTACCACGACTCCGCCTACCACGTCAGCTCGATCTCGAATTCTGTTTCCTCGTCCTCCACCTCGAACTCGATTTTGAGGGCAACCTTGTCGGGGACTTTCGCGACAAACCTCGCCTGCTCCTGCTCCATGACGATGTCGTTGCCAGAGGGGAGCTCGTCCGCGGTCGCGCGAAGGCGTGCCGCCGCGTCTTCGCGGGACAGGGTGGTCTTCTCTCTTAGTTCAAGCTCCATTGCATCCTCCATTGCCGTAGTCACCGACGGACCAGATCGCGACGAGCAACTCGACGACCGTCAGATCCACTGAACCCGCCGTGCACGACACAGCCCAACGGTTAGAGCGTCGTCTTCCGTCCCAAATCGTCGCTGTCCCTTCAGCTCGTCCGGGCCACGTGGGGCGGGGCGCGGAGGACCGTGGAGCCATCGTCTCTGACCCGGCCGCGTGATCCATCGTCCGAAACGGATGATGGCCGGCTCCGGGATCAAGCTTCAATCGCTCGAGTGAACGGTCGAGTGGTTGACGTGCCGCAGGGTCCACCCGCTGCGTTTCGCCCCTTGGAAAAGTGCGGGGGCTCAAGTTCTTCGAGGCGCGGTTGAGCTGGTTGGCCGGGACGAGCACGTGCAGCAGCCGATGCGGATGATGAGCATCGTGCTCGCGCAGGGCCGGGCACGGTCCGCGCTCTTGCGCCTGTACGTGGCGAAGGACGCCCGGCGGGGACGCGATGATCCATGCACCTGCGGAAGTGGCACCAGGTGGAAGCACTGCCACGGTCGTTGAGGCCGCCAGGATCGGTTACCCCGTGGAGGTGTAGCGTCGATCCTCGCAGCGGCAATCGTCCGGTATGAGCTTGGAATTGGCGATCATCGCCGCTGCCGTACTCGCGGTCGCCGGGGTATCCCGCCGGCTGACCGGGACGAGTGTCACGCCGGCTATGGCCTTCGTCGTGATCGGTGTGCTCGTAGGACCACTCGTGCTCGACGATGTGACGCTGAACCCGGATGGCACAACGATCCGCACGCTGGCGGAGGCGACACTCACGGTGGTTCTGTTCGCCGACGCCAGTCGGATCAAGCTGCGCGTCCTTAGACGTGAGGACGCGGTGCCACTCCGCCTGCTCGGGATCGGGCTGCCGCTGACGATCGTTGTCGGCGCCGTCCTGGCTGCGGCCGTCTTGACGGATCTCAACGCCACCGAGGCTCTCGTCCTGGCGGTCGTGCTTGCGCCCACCGACGCCGCCCTCGGGGAGGCAGTGGTCACCGAACCGCGGCTTCCGTCCCGCATCCGGCAAGGACTCAACGTCGAGAGCGGGCTCAACGACGGGATCTGTGTGCCGCTGCTGCTGATCGCCCTCACCACCGCAGACGTCGAAGACCATCTGTCCTCGAGCCACCACGCGATCACGATCGTGGCTGAAGAGATCGGCTACGGGATTCTCGGCGGGGTCGTGGCTGGTCTGCTTGCCGCCGGGGTGCTCACAATCGGATGCCGCCGCGATCTGATCACGGGACCCTGGCGGCCGGTGCTCCCGATCGCGGGGGCCACGCTTGCCTACGGAGTCGCTGCCGCGCTCGGCGGCTCGGGCTTCATCGCCGCCTTCGTCGCGGGCGCGATCTTCGGCGGGTTGTCCAGCGACGAGTCCGAAAAGGACTCGCGGCTCAGTGATGAGATCGGGAACCTTCTCGGGGCCGTCACGTTTTTGGTGTTCGGCGCCATCCTTCTCGGACCTGCGTTGAAGCACGTGAGTTGGGAGATCGTTCTGTACGCGGTGCTCAGCCTCACGCTGGTGCGGATGCTGCCAGTCGCGATCGGCATGATCGGCACCGGCGCGCGGGGCCCTACTGTCGCCTTCCTCGGATGGTTCGGCCCGCGAGGCCTTGCCTCGATTGTCTTCACGGTCATTGTGGTGCAGGAGTCACGGCTGCCAGCCGCCAACACGATCGTGCTCACCACGTATGTAACGATTGGTCTATCTGTGCTGGCGCACGGCATCACAGCCGCGCCGGCCGCGCGGGCGTACGCCCGCTGGTATGAGTCGCATCGCCGCGACCCGGCGGGAATGGAACGCGTCGCCGTAGAAGACCGTCGCGTTCGAGCGTCCGGATAGACAAGCGATTTCGATCGAACCGACGCCTCCGGCCTGCGTCCCAATCTGCTGAAGGCCGGCGTCACCCAATCTGGGTGATGTTCGAGCGGCCGTCCGATCGGAGCATAAGCAGTCCGGATCGCCGCCGAAAGGAAGGCAATGACCACTGCAGTTCGCTCCGCCCCCCGTGCGACCGCTGGCCACGATGTCGACGGCGGCTCTCCGGCAGCCGATGTCTTAGTCGTGTTCGGGATCACGGGCGACCTCGCCAAAGTGATGACATTCCACTCGCTCTACCGGCTCGAGCGACGGGGCTTACTGAATTGCCCGATCATCGGAGTCGCAGTCAGCAATTGGTCGGCGGAGGAGCTGGGCGAGCACGCGCGAGGGGCGATCGAGAACTGCGGGGAGCAGATCGACGGTGACGTCTTCGAGCACTTCGCCGCGCGACTGTCGTACGTGGCCGGCGACTTTGGCGACAGCGCGACCTATCAGAGCGTCACGCGAGCGATTGGCGATGCCCGCCGTCCGGTGTTCTACCTCGAGATCCCTCAGTTCCTGTTCGGCCCGGTGATCAAGGGATTGGCGGAAGCGGGGCTGACGAAGAGCGCCCGTGTCGTCGTCGAGAAGCCGTTGGGTCACGACCTGCAGTCCGCTCGGGAGCTGGCGGATGAGATCCACCAGTACATAGACGAGTCGCAGCTGTACCGGATCGATCACTTCCTGGGGAAGATGGGCCTCGGCGAGATCCTCTACCTCCGGCTGGCGAACCCGATCTTCGAACCGATTTGGAATCGGCATCACGTGGCGTCGGTTGAGATCACGTTGGGGGAGAGCTTCGGCGTCGAAGACCGCGGCCACTTCTATGACCCCGTCGGGGCGCTGCGCGACGTGGTGGTGAACCATCTAATGCAGGTCGTCGGCGCGGTGGCATCGGAGCCAATCGCCGCGGGGGACGCGAAGACGCTGAAGGATGCGCTCGCCTCGCTCTACCGAACGATGGCGGCGGCTGATCCTGCCCACCACGTGCGTGGCCAATACGAGGGTTATCGCGCGATCGATGGGGTCGCTCCGCAATCGAACACCGAGACCTATGCCGCGCTCAAGCTCGAGGTCGACAACTGGCGCTGGTCAGGCGATCCGTTCTTCATCCGGACCGGAAAGTGCCTGCCGGCAACGCAGACCGAGCTACGGCTGGTCTTCCGGGGGCGGCCGCCAGGGCTCGTGTTCAGCCTGAAGCGCCGGCCCGAGCCACCTCCAGCTGATCGTCAAGCTCGATCCTACGACGGGCATCCGGCTGCTGCTCGAGGCTCAGCGCAGCGGCGCCGTCGAGCCCGAGCAAATCAACCTCGACATGGAATTCGCACAAGAGGGCGGAGAAGGCCCGACGCCTACGAGGTGCTCCTGCATGCCGCGATGGTAGGCGACAGCAAGCGCTTCACCCGCCAAGACGGCGTCGAGGAGTGCTGGCGCGTGATGCAGCCCCTTTCGGACGACCAATCACCGGTGCACCAGTACGCGAAGGGGTCGTGGTGTCCGGAGGCGGCGGACAAGCTAACAGCCGGCCATGGGGGCTGGCGCGGACCATGGGTGGTGGAGTCATGAACACGACAGTCAAGAACAAGCAGACCACGAGCCGGCCGAGCGACGGAGGCCGCGCGGACGCGAAGCCGAAGCCGCAAACCGAGACGATGCCTCAGAGCGCGGCCGCGCCCTCGCCGTTCACGCCGATTGCCGACTATGCATTCCTGTCCAACTGTCACACCGGAGCGCTCGTTGCGCCGGACGGCACGATCGACTGGCTGTGCGTGCCGCGGTTCGACTCGCCGAGCGTGTTCGGCGCGTTGCTCGATCGCGGCGCGGGCAGCTTTCGCCTCGCCCCCTTCGGGATCAACGTGCCCAGCGAACGGATCTACGAGCCGGGCACCAACACGCTCGTCACCTCGTGGAAGACGCCAGGTGGCTGGGCGACGGTTCGCGAGGCGCTGACGATTGGGCCGCGTCGCGGCGAGGATCTGACTACGCCGCATACCCGGCCGCCGGCGGACGAAGACGCCGAGCACGTGCTGATACGAACGGTCGCGTGCGTCGAGGGCAGCGTAGAGATCGAGCTCGTCTGCGAACCGGTCTTCGACTACGGTCGGACTCCAGCCGAGTGGTCGCTCAGCGATGACCGTCACCGCGTCGAGGCTAAAGGCGCTGGGCAGGCGATCACGCTCCAAACCGACATGCTGATCGGCATCGAAGCGGATCGCGCACGCGCCCGGCACGTCCTGCGCGAGGGCGAGCAGCTGTACTGCGCGCTCGCGTGGGCCGAGGAGGCCGTCGTGCCGACGACGCTGACCGAGGCGCATGAACAGCTCAACGCCACAACTAAGTTCTGGCGCGACTGGCTGGGACGGGCCCGAATCCCGGACCACGAGCTGCGTCCGCTGATCCAGCGTTCGGCGCTCTCGATCAAGGGCATGACGTACATGCCGACCGGGGCCACGGTGGCGGCGTTGACCACCTCGCTGCCGGAGACGCCCGGCGGCGAGCGCAACTGGGACTACCGCTACACGTGGATCCGCGACACGACGTTCACGCTGCAGGCGCTGCACTACCTCAACCTGGACTGGGAGGCAGACGAATTCATGCAGTTCGTGGCCGACCTGGAACTCACCGAGGACGGCTCGCTTCAGATCATGTACGGGATCGATGGCCGGCGCGATCTGACGGAGACATTGCACGAGGACCTCTCCGGCTACGCCGGCG
>JAFAZZ010000498.1 GCA_019239375.1 Solirubrobacterales bacterium
GGCAGTGGCGAGCCTCTTCTCGAACCTGGCTGGCTTTCCTAAGACGCTCACCGCGTCCGTTCGGTTCGATCCCACCAGCGGCCTGGTGTCGTCGAGCTCGAACGAGCCGTTTGTCTTCTGTAACGGCCCGAACGCTGAGACACCGACGCCCAGCACTTGTCCGAGCTTCGCCGACGCGGGCGTAAAGCTCCAGCGTACGGTCACGACGAGTGATGCGGGACGGGTCATGACGATGACCGACACGTGGTCCTCGAGCGACGGGGCGGCGCACGCGGTGGATCTGCTCTATGACGATGTGGTCGGCGTAGCAGGCCACGCCGACGGGGAACGTGGCTGGCGGTTCCCCGGCCAGACCGGCTTCTCTCAGTACGCCGGTGGAGCGCCGGTTCCCGGCCCAAGTGCCGCGCCTGGCTCAATCCTCGTGCGAACCAACGTGAACGCGGCCGACGGCGATCCCACCGAGGCATTTGGCGCGATTTCCTTCGGCACAGCGCCGAGCGGCTTTCGCTTTGCCAGCAACAGCGAGCTCGAGGAGCACCACGTTCTGGTTCTGCCCGCCGGGGGGAGTGCGAGCCTGACCTACGTGTACTCGATCGCATACACGTCCGCGGAGGCGAACGCCCTGGCGCTCGCCGGACAGGACCGCCTGCAGCCGCTCGCGCTTGCCATCACCTCGGTAGCCAACAGCTCCACGGCATCGAGCCCGGCCGCCATTCTCACCGGCACGGCCGCCGCCGGTTCCGGAATCAGGTCGCTCATCGTCTCCGGGCAGGCCGTGCCGGTCGGTTCCGGCGGGGCGTGGAACGCCAGAGTCCCGCTGAGCCCCGGGCCGAACCTGATCACCGCTCTCGCCATCGACGGCGCCGGCGCGACGGCCCAGGCCCACGTGACCGTCGTCTACCACGTGCCAGCGAGTTCGCCGCCCGCCGTGATCTGCAAGGTGCCGCAGACCAGGGGCAAAAAGCTGGCCGACGCGAAGAAGGCGCTTCGCCGCGCGAACTGTCGGGTCGGCCGGATCAAGCAGGTCCGCTCCCGCAAAGTCCGCCGGGGCCGGGTGGTGAGTACGAACCCACGCGCCGGACGAAAGCTGCGTGGCGGGGCGAAG
Source organism: Solirubrobacterales bacterium (assembly GCA_019239375.1). Lineage (GTDB taxonomy): Bacteria > Actinomycetota > Thermoleophilia > Solirubrobacterales > Solirubrobacteraceae > Palsa-465. Next base: position 1,106 of record JAFAZZ010000498.1, read on the forward strand.
GTCGAGCTGTTCGTGTCCAAGGGCGCCTGAGCGCCCCCGCCCCTCTAGCCCTGCTCGCTGTCCAGGTCGGCCATCTGCGGGGCGCCGTAGCGATCTCCTCTCGCCGCGCCGCGTGGAACGGCCTGCTCGATTCGCTCGAGGTCCTCAGCGCTCAGTTCGAGCTCGAGAGCGCCGAGCGCCTCGTCCAGCTGGTCGCGCCGGCGCGCGCCGATGAGCGGCACGATGTCCTCGCCGCGTGAGCGCACCCACGCGATCGCAATCTGGGCCACGGCGGCGCCTTTGTCGTCCGCCACCGCGCGGAGCTCCTCGACCAGGGCGAGGTTGTGGCGCAGGTTCTCGCCTCCGAACCGCGGCATGCGCCCGCGCATGTCGCCGGCCGCCGCGTCGCCGTCGGCGCGATAGTGGCCGGAGATCAGCCCACGCGAGAGCACGCCGTACGCCGTGATCGCGACCTCGAGGTCGCGGCAGGTGGGCAAGATCGCGCTCTCGATCCCGCGCGAGATCAGCGAGTACTCGATCTGGAGGTCGCAGATCGGGTGCACCGCGGCCGCCCGGCGGATCGTCTCCGGCCCCACTTCGGAGAGGCCGATATGGCGTACGTAGCCCGCCTGCACGAGCTCGGCGATCGCCCCGACGGTCTCTTCGATCGGCACGCGCCGGTCGAGGCGGGCCGGCCGGTAGATGTCGATGTGATCGCTCCGCAGGCGCTGGAGGGAGTAGGCCGCGGCAGTCTTGACCGCGGCCGGGCGTGCGTCGTAGCCGAGCCAGGTTGCGTCCGGGCCGCGCTGGGCGCCGAACTTGACGCTGATCACGACCTCGTCGCGCGGTCGGCCGGCGAGCGCTTCAGCGAGCAGTAGCTCGTTGTGCCCCATGCCGTAGAAGTCGCCGGTGTCGACGAGCGTGACGCCCGCATCGAGCGCGGCGTGGATCGTCGCGATGCTCTCGTCGCGGTCAGCCCGGCCGTAGATCCCCGACATGCTCATACACCCGAGTCCAACCGCGGAAACCACCGGTCCCGCGGCTCCGAGCCTTCTGCTCTGCGGCATCCCGAGGAGTTATAGAGGAGTCCCGGCAGCGTGCGCGAAACCACCGCACATGACAGAGCTTCACGCAAGCCGGACGCTGGTCAAGTCTCCGCCCGAGCTATGGGCGGAATGCAGCGATGCCGCGTCGTTGGCCCGTCATCTGGACCGGTTCGGGGAGATCCGGATCACGCGGCTCGATCCCGAGTCCGCCGTCGCCTGGGAGGGCGAACACGCGCGCGGCACGGTCCGGATCGAGCCCGCCGGCTGGGGAACAAAGGTGATCCTGACGGCCACGGCGGTGCCGCGGCCGGTCGATCAGCCGCCCGCCGCCGAGATGGCGGTGCAGGACCAGGTTGCCGGTGACGGGACCCTTGACGAACCGGTTGCCGCCGACTGTGGTGAACATCGGGCCGGTGCCACTCGAGTCGAGCCCGGGCCGGGGCAGCAGCCGGCCGCCATTCTCGCCCCGGTGCAGGAGCCGCCGGCCGCCGACGAGCCGGTCACGCCATCCGTCTCGGCGGCGTCACCGCCTCGGCGGCGCCGGTTCGCCCGACTGCTGGCCTTCTTGCGCGGTCCCGCGCACGAAGCCGAGGTCTTGCCGATGAGTCCCGCTCAGCCCGAACCCGTGGCGGTAGCTCCGCCAGAACCTGAACTAATCGAGCCCCTGCCGGAGCCCAAGGCCGTGGAACCTCTGCCGGAATCCGAGGCCGTGGAACCTCTGCCGGAACCCGAGGCCGTGGAGCCCGCGCCGGAACCCGAGGCAGTGGACCCCGCGCCGGCACCCGAGCGGCCGCTAGCGGCCGCCCCGCCCGACCCCGAGGCGGCCCTGGCCGCGGCTCTCGACAGCCTCGGGCAGGCGCATCACCGCCCGTACTCGCGGGCTTAGTGCCGTAACCGGAACTGGCGACCGGGAGCGCCATCAGCCTTCAACCTTCCCGGGGGGTCCTCCGAGCCGCGCGATCAGCGCGGAGAAATCCTTGCCGTCAGCGCTGGCGTAGTTGCTCCCGTCGGCGCCTGAGGACCACTGGCCGTCGGCCTGGGCGAGCGGCTGGGTCCCCAGGCCTGAGCCCCAGCCGACCTCGATCCCGCCGCTGATCGAGGCGATCGGCTGCCCAGCCCGTACCGCCTGGCCGACGTGCAGTCCGGCGGCCGGGGAGATGCTTTCGGCGTAGTAGACGTACCGGCCTGCGTCGCTGCCACCGGTGAGCTGGTACTCGACGAACGCGCCCGGCCAGCCGGTACCGCTCGTGCCTACGTACGTGACCTTGCCATCGCCGATCGCGCCGAGCGTCCCGGATCCCGAGTAGTCGACGCCTTGGTCGATCCGCTCCGGCGTCACGCTGGCCCCGGCCAGGGGGTTCACGTAGCGCCCAGAGGGCGCCGGCGCGGGGGCGGGCACCGGCGCCCTGGGCGGGGGGTGGGTCGTAGCCGTTGGGCGGTTTGCCGTCACGGGATGGGTTGCTGTGAGATGGGTCGCGGTCACCGGATGAGCTGCGGTGGGGTGGGTGCCGCTCACCGGATGCGCTGGGGTCGGGTGGGTGCCGCTCACCGGATGAGCTGGGGTCGAGTGGGTGCCCCTCACCGGATGAGTCGCGTCGGGGCGCCTCGAGCTCACCGGATGCCGCGTGGCCGGCGCGTGGGCCCGCCTCGGTGCTCTGTGATCGGGAGAGATCGTCACGCCGCCCGCCGCGGCCGGCGTGCTCGTGGGCCGCGGCACGCTCATGGCCTTGTTCGGACCACCCTCGATGACGCCGCCGCCCGTACTCGGGTGCCCTGAGGGCTGGGGTCCTGCGGGCACCCGAGGCGCTACGGAGTGTTTGCGCGCGGCTGGGGCGGCCGCTGCGCTCAGCGCGTGGGCGACTCCTCCCTTCGCTTTACGGGCGACCGCCTCGTGGGCAGCCGCGGTGTACCTCGGTGCCGTCGCGTGATGTGACGGGGCCACCGAGTGCGAGGAGGACGTTGAAGCTGTCTTGGCGTGAACCGGGCGGACGGTTGGACGGGAGGCCGCGGGACCCGCGTGGGTGGAAGCCGCAACCGCAGCCGGAGTCGCCAGCATTCCGGTCGCAACCGGCGGCACTGACGTCGGGTGCGCCATCGCCGTGGCGGGGACCGATGGGTGAAGGGAGGCTCTGCGCGCCGGCCCCTCCTCGAGCCGGGCGCGCCCCGTCGCGCCGGCGAAGGCCACCCGCTCGCTCCCCCCGCGTCGGCCGCCGACCAGTCCCGGCAGCGTGGCCGCCGCGAGCAGGGCCAGGGCCGAGATCCCTCCGGCGCTGGGTACCCCCAGCGCCGGCCGCCGAGCCACCGCTGAGCGGCGCAGCTGGGAGTACATGAGCGATTCGTGGAGGAGCTCGGGGCGAGAGAGATCGCGCTCGGGGCGCAAATGGAACAGCTCGAGCGAGGCGCGGGTGGACTGACCCCGTCGCGCGAGCGAGCGCTCGAGCGACTCCTGCCAGAGCGCAGGGCAAGCCAGATCACGTCCCGTGTCCACCGACTCCTCCTTCTTGGTGAGCCTACGGAGTTAGCTGACGGGCTCGCGCGATGCGCTACGCCGCACAATGACGGCGATTCGCCCCTGCGCTCCCAATAGGAAACGCCTTGGGTCCTCCGCTCGCCGGCCACGGATGGCTCGGCGATTCGGCTTCTATGTCGTACGTCGTCCGCGCCGGGGCGCCGATTCCTGCAAGATGGCGAAGTTTTACCGCATCTTGCCCCGGCAGGGCAAGGTGGCGCGCCGGTGGATTGCTAGACGTCGCGGCTCGCCGGCGCCGCACAGCCCATAAACTCGCCGCCCGATGCGAGACAAGGCCCCGGAGACCTACACCGAGAAGCTCGGTCAGCTGGAGCATCTCCGCTATGAGGCGATCCACGCGGGGTCCGAGCAGGCCGTGGCCAAGCAGCACGAACGCGGCAAATACACCGCCCGCGAGCGGATCGAGAAGCTGCTCGATCCTGGCTCATTTCAGGAGCTGGACGTATTCGTGCGCCACCGGACCCACGAGTTCGACATGCAGAAGAACCGCCCCTACGGCGACGCGGTGGTCACCGGGCACGGCACGATCGATGGCCGACGGGTGTGCGTCTTCAGCCAGGACTTCACCGTGTTCGGCGGCTCGCTCGGCGAGGTCATGGGCGAAAAGATGGTCAAGATCATGGACCTGGCCGCCAAGATCGGCTGCCCGGTGGTCGGCATCAACGATTCGGGTGGGGCGCGCATCCAGGAGGGCGTGGTCTCGCTGGGTGCATACGGCGACGTGTTCGTCCGCAACGTGATGTGCAGCGGGGTGATCCCGCAGATCAGCCTGGTCATGGGCCCGTGCGCCGGCGGCGCCGTCTACTCACCGGCCATGACCGACTTCATCTTCATGGTCAAGGAGACCTCGCACATGTTCATCACCGGACCTGATGTGATCAAGACGGTCACCGGCGAGGAGGTGGACTTCGAGTCCCTGGGCGGTGCCATGTCGCACAACACGAAGTCGGGCGTGGCGCACTTCGCCTCCGACGACGAGGACCAGTGCCTGGAGGAGACGCGCTACCTCCTGTCGTTCCTGCCCCAGAACAACCTCGAGACCCCGCCCCGCGTCCAGCCCACCGACGACCCGCTTCGACAGGAAGAGGAGCTCGACCATGTCGTGCCGGACAGCGCGAACAAGTCCTACGACATGCGCGACGTGGTCCGCCTGGTGGTCGACGACGGGGAGTTCTTCGAGGTTCACGAGCACTATGCCCGCAACATCATCTGCGGCTTCGCGCGGATGAACGGCTACAGCGTGGGCATCGCCGGCAACCAGCCGAATCAGCTCGCCGGCGTGCTCGACATCGACTCGTCGTGTAAGGCGGGCCGCTTCGTCAGAACCTGCGACGCGTTCAACGTCCCGATCATCACGTTCTGCGACGTCCCGGGCTTCCTTCCCGGCACCAATCAGGAGTGGGGCGGGATCATCCGCCACGGGGCCAAGCTGCTCTATGCCTATACCGAGGCGACCGTCCCCAAGATCACGATCATTACCCGCAAGGCCTACGGCGGGGCCTACGACGTCATGGCCTCAAAGCACATGCTGGCCGACTTCAACTTCGCCTGGCCGACGGCCGAGGTGGCCGTGATGGGGCCCGAGGGCGCGGTCAACATCATCTACCGCCGCGACATCCAGTCATCGCCGACGCCCGACACTCGCCGGCAGAAGCTGATCACCAACTACAAGGCGCATTTCGCCAATCCCTACGTGGCGGCCGAGCGCGGCTACATCGACGACGTGATCGTCCCGCACGAGACCCGGCCCAAGGTCATCACAGCCCTCGAGACCCTCCAGTCCAAGCGCCAGCCAGGTCCCCGTCGCAAGCACGGAAACATCCCGCTTTAGCCGGGATCCCGCTTTAGCCGGGGCCTGGTCGAGCAACGGACAATATACGTCGCTTTCTCGACCACCCCGTCACAAGCGGATCGTCTGCGCCTCCACCCGATTGTCCTCCCATGCGGCGAAGGCGGCCGACGCCACGGCAAGATCTTGGATCGCCAGGCCCGTGGAATCGAAGAGCGTCACCGCCTCGGGACCCGGCCGGCCAGCCTCGTCGTGGGCCAACACCGCTCCGAGTTCGATCACCTGCTCGCGCGTGATGAGCCCGGCCTGCACCGCCCCGGTCAGCTCGCCACCGTGCGAGGCCTGCTCCCACTCGTCGCAGAAGAGCACGCACGACGCCACCGCGCCCACGCTTGCCTCGGCCTTGCCCGGCCCGTCCGCGCCGAGCATGTTCAGGTGCAATCCGGCGTGCAGGCTACCGGCGTCGATCACGATCTCGTTCCCTGGCGTCACGCAGCAGACGACATCGCAGCTGACCGCCTCGGCCAGAGATCCAACCGTCCAGCCGAGCTCCGAGGCCAGCGCGGCGGCCACCGCCACCCGGGCGTCGTGGCACACGCCTGGCCCGTATCCGCCCGCCGCCAGGCAGCGCGCCACCCAGGTGCCGTGCAGGCCGCAGCCGATGATTCCGACGGTCCGGGCGTCCGCACGGGCCAGAGCCGAGGCCGCCACCGCGGCCACCGCTCCGGTACGCAGCGCCGTCACCGAGC
>JAFAZZ010000180.1 GCA_019239375.1 Solirubrobacterales bacterium
CCGTAGGTGTCGTCGGTGCTGGTCACGGTCATGCCGCTGTCGGTGGCGGTGGCGCGGACCACCTCCTCCATGTCGCGGACGATCGCGTCGAAGTCGGCCGTGGCGAGCGGCTGGAACACGATCGCGGCCGATGCCCGCGAGTTCATCCCCAGCCCGGTCTGCATGGTCACATACGCGGTGCTGACGGCGAACAGCCGGTCGGGCGCGGGCTTGGCCAGCTTGCGCTTGCCGATCAGGACGTCGAGGAAGCCCACTCGGCTAGGCGGTTCCCTGCAGCTGGGCCTCGAGGCGCTGCAGGCGGGCGATCCGGGCCTCGAGCGACGGATGCGTCGAGAACAGGGTGGCCACGGTCTGCTTGGCCTTCGGCGGGAAGATGTAGAAGGCGGCAAGCTCGCCGGGCGCCGCACGCAGGTCGCGCTGCGGGATCCGGTTCATGCCGCCGTCGATCTTCATCAGCGCGCTGATCAGCGCGCTGGGGCGACCCGTGATGATGGCCGAGCCCCGGTCGGCAGCGAACTCGCGGTACCGCGAGAGAGCCTGGAGGAGCAGGAACGAGACCACGTACACGGCGGCCGAGACGAGGATGACGACGAAGAAGCCATTGTTGTTGTTGTCGCGGTTGTCGCCGCCGAAGCCGCCCCCGAAGAAGAAGCCCCACTGGGTGATGAACGCGGCGATCGAGGCGAAGAAGCTCGCGACCGTCATCACCACGACGTCGCGGTTCTGGACGTGGGTAAGCTCATGCCCAAGCACCGCCTCGAGTTCGGCCGGATCGAGCAGCCGGAGGATCCCGGTGGTGGCGCACACGGTCGCGCTCTTGGGCGAGCGGCCGATCGCGAATGCGTTCGGCATCGGGGTCTCGGCGATCGCCACTCGCGGCTTGGGCAGGTTGGCCTGGATGCACAGGCGCTCGATGATGGCGTGCAGCGTGCGTGCCTCGGGACCGTCGTTCGGGCCGACCACGCGGGCCCCCATCGAGTACAGGGCGATCTTGTCGGAGGTGAAGAGTTGGAGGGCGAACAGCCCGGCGGCGACAATCGCGATGGTCACCGCGCCGGCGCCGGCCGCGATCAGGGCGGCGACCAGGATGGCGTAGACCAGGCCCAGGAGGAAGATCGTGAGGAGCATCCGAGCCTGGAGGCCGGTGTCCCGGCCGAAGGAGTTGGAACGAGCCATAGTGCATTAATCTTAGGACGCGGCGGGTAAGAGTTTCCTGAACAGGAAATATGAGCGGGGGAAGTGACCAGGCCGGGGCGAATCGGGACGGGGGCCCGCGCCGGCAGGTGTGAACTCGGTGCCGCGCGAACGCCGTGACCCGGTGACGCGCGCGGCGTTCGGGTGCGGGCCCGGGCTCTAGGTCGGAGGGGCAGCGAGCGCCCGCGCAATGAAGCGCACGCTCATCGCCTGAAGGTCAGGATCGTGCTGCACCGAGCGGTGATGCCCGCCGGGCACGGCAATCAACCGACTGCGCGGTGAGCGCGCGAGGGCGGCGAGCTCGCGGGAGTGCGCGACCGGGACCTGCTCGTCGCCTTCGGCGTGGAGGAGGAGCACGGGGACGCCATCCAGTTCAGCGATTGCCTCACGCTCGTCGTGGGTGGCGAGGAAGGCATCGAGCGCGGGCACATCGGCGTCGAAGGTAAGCCGGCTCTGGACGAGGCCGCGGCGGAGGTCCTCGGCGCCGGGGGGACACACGGCGACCACCGCCTTGGCCTCCACCGCCCGCGCGGAGAGCAGCGTGAGATAGCCGCCCATGCTCGAGCCGCGCAGCGCTATGTCGTGAGCGCGCATGCGCGACCGCAGCAGGTCGGCCATCCGGCCCACGTCATCGAGCGCGCGGCCGTCCATCGGGCCGTGGGTCTCGCCGTGACCCCGCTGGTCGAAGACGACCGCGGCCAGGTCGGCGCCGAGAGCGGTGCGCGCGAAGTCGTGATGGTTCTCCTTGCACGAGCCGGCGCCGTGCAGCACCACGACGCCCCCACGCGCCGGGATCTTCGGTAGCCACAGCGAGTAGGAGAGGCCGTCATGCACGCCGATCTCGCTCGGGAGCTCGGGCGTGACGGTGCGTGGGCGGGACACGCGGCGATGATGGCAGGCATGGCATGATCGGCCACCGCGATGACTACGACGACCTCGGTTTTGTCGCCCGTCTATCCGCTCGGCACGCGCGTCAACGAACGTGGCCGGCTGGACATCGGCGGATGCGATGCGGTCGAGCTGGTGCGCGAGTTCGGGACGCCGGTGTACGTGGTCGCCGAGGACGATCTGCGGGCGCGGGCGCGGGCGTTCGTGGAGGCGCTCGCGGCTCGGCACGGCGATTACGACGTGCTGTTCGCCTCCAAGGCGTTTCCCTGCACTGCCGTCTACCGGCTGCTGGCCGAGGAGGGGCTGGCCTGCGACGTGGCCTCGGGCGGCGAGCTGTTCCTCGCGCTGCGCGGCGGATTCGACCCGGCCCGGATCTACTTCCACGGCAACGCTAAGTCCGCCGGCGAGGTGCGCGAGGCGATCCAAGCCGGCGTCGGCCACATCGTGATCGATTCGCTGCACGACCTCGAACGGGTGGAGCGGGTGGCGGCCGAGATGGGGCGACGCCAGGAGGTGCTTCTGCGCATCACGCCGGGGGTGGCGGGGGACACCCACCACGCGATCTCAACGGGCCAGGCAGATTCCAAGTTCGGGTTCGCGCCGGTCGACGCGCGGGCGGCGATCGAGCGACTGGCTGACACGACGCACCTGGATCTGGTGGGGCTCCATTTCCACATCGGCTCGCAGCTGTTCGAGCTCGAGCCGTTCCGGGCCGCCGTGCGGACGCTCGCCGCGCTCGGCGACTTCCCCGTCTACAACGTCGGCGGCGGGGTGGGGGTGGCGTATCTAGCGTCGGATCGGCCGCCGGCGGTGGCCGACTATGTGGACACGATCGTGGCGGCCGTGCATTCCGAGCTGGGGCCGGACAAGCGGCTGCTGCTCGAGCCCGGACGTGCGCTGGTGGCTAACTCCGCGGTCACCCTGTACACGGTCCAGACGGTCAAGCGCAACGTCTCTACCTGGGTGGCAGTCGACGGGGGGATGTCCGACAACCTGCGTCCGATGCTGTACGGCTCGAGGTACGAGGCGCTGGTGGCGGACCGGCCGGCCGCGGCGGCCGACGAGCGGTGCAAGCTCGCGGGCAAGCACTGCGAATCGGGTGACGTGCTGGTTCGCGATGTGTGGCTGGCGGCGCCGGCCCCTGGGGATGTAATCGCCACGCCGGTGACGGGCGCCTACGGGTACTCGCTGGCCAACAACTACAACGGTGTCCCGCGCCCGCCTGTGCTGTTCTGCCGCGACGGCGCGGCCCGCGTGGTCGTGCGCCGCGAAAGCTACGAGGACCTGGCCGCCCGTGACCTCTGATCCGGGCGACAGGGCATTCCGGGTGGGGCTCCTGGGCCACGGCACGGTCGGCGCTGCCTTTGCCGCGCTCGTGCCGCAGCACGCCGCGCGAGTCGAGCGCTTGACCGGGCTGCGGCCGGAGCTCAGCGGGGTGATGACCAGGCGCTCGGGCTCGTTCGAAGAGATCCTGGAACGGTCGGATCTGATCGTCGAGCTGACGGGCGGCATCGAGCCCGCCCGAGGGTGGTTGCTGCGCGCGATGCAGGAGGGGCGGCATGTCGTCACGGCGAACAAGCAGCTGCTGTCGCAGTACGGCGAGGAACTGTGGGAATGCGCACGGGCCAATGGCGTGCAGCTGCGGTTCGAGGGAGCGGTGGCCGGCGTCGTGCCCGTGATTCGGGTTCTCCAGGAGGCACTCGCGGGGGCGACGATCGACCGCGTGCATGGGATCGTCAACGGGACAACCAACTTCATCCTGACCGAAATGGCGAGGACCGGGATGACGTTCGCTGAGGCGCTGGCCGAGGCTCAGCGGCTCGGGTATGCCGAGGCTGATCCCTCAGAGGACGTGGACGGGCGCGACGCAGCGGCCAAGATGGCCATCCTGGCCCGGCTGGCCTTCGCCTCGCCGGTGCATCTGGATCAGGTCCGCTACGAGGGGATCGAGCACATCCAGCCCGATGATTTGGCCTACGCCCACGAGCTCGGGCTCGAGCTCAAGCTGATCGGCACCGCCGAGCGGGTCGGTTCGGGTCTGAACGTGCGCGTGCACCCGGCCTTCCTGTACCCCGGTCATCCGCTGGCTTCGGTGAGCGGGCCGTTCAACGCGGTCACGGTGGAGTCGGAGGAGATCACCGAGATCACCATGTCCGGGCCGGGCGCGGGCGGCCCGCAGACCGCCAGCGCCGTGCTCGGCGACGTGATCAGCGCCATGATCCCCCCCGCCTCCACGCCGCCCACCGCGCAGGTGCTCGAGATCGTCGACGACGTGGTGTCGGCCTTCTATCTGCATCTGGAGGTCGCCGACGAGCCGGGTGTGCTGGCCTCGGTGGCCAAGATCCTGGCCGAGCGGGGGGTGTCGGTCAAATCCGTGGTGCAGCGCGGTCTGGGCGAGCAGGCGCGGCTCGTGATGGTCGTGCACCCGGTTTTGGAGTCGCGGTTCTTTGCCGCAATGGCGGCGTTGGGGGGTCTCGACGTCCTGCGCGCGCCGCCCAGGGCGATCCGGGTGCTCGAGGAGGAGTTCGGCTAGGTGGAGCGCTGAGATGAAACCGAATAGGGTGCCGCGTCGATGAAGGCGGTCCAGATCGTCGAGCTGAGCGGCCCGCGCGACGCGCTGCGGATGGTGGACGTGGCTGAGCCGGAGGCGTCACACCCGACGACGCCGGGGCGGGGAGTGCTGGTCGACGTGCATGCCGCGGGGGTGTCGTTTCCCGAGGTGCTCCAGACGCGGGGCCAGTATCAGGTCAAGCCCGAGGTGCCGTTCACGCCAGGCTCCGAGGTGGGCGGCGTGGTCCGCTCGGCCCCTGACGGCGGTGCCGTGAAGGTCGGCGATCGAGTGGCCGCCTTCTGCATGCTGGGCGGGTGGGCAGAGGTGGCGGTGGCGCCTGAGTTCTTCGTCTTCGGCCTGCCCGACGAGCTCGACTTCGCCCAGGGCGCCGGCCTCGTCCTCAACTATCACACAGCGTACTTCGCGCTGGCCGTCCGGGGGCGACTGGCCGAGGGCGAGACCGTGCTCGTGCACGGCGCGGCCGGCGGGGTGGGCACCGCCGCGCTCCAGGTCGCCCGAGGTCTGGGCGCCCGGACGATCGCCGTGGTGTCGAGCGATGAGAAGGAGCGAGTGGCGAGGGAGGCCGGCGCCGACGAGGTCGTGCGCAGCGACGGCCCCTGGAAGGACCAGGCCAAGGAGATCTCGGGGGGCGGCGTGGACGTGGTGGTGGACCCGGTTGGCGGCGAGCGCTTCACCGACAGCCTGCGCTCGCTGCGCGAGGGGGGCCGGGTGATCGTTGTCGGGTTCACCGGCGGCTCGATTCCCGAGGTGCGCGTGAACCGGCTGCTGCTGGGCAACACCGAGGTCGTCGGCGCCGGCTGGGGCGCCTATGTGCTGGGCAAGCCCGGGATCAACCGCGAGATCGGCGATGCGGTCGACCGGCTCATCGCCGGCGGGTTCGTGCGCCCGCTCGTGGGCGCACGGTTCCCGCTCGAGCGGGCGGCCGACGCGCTCGAGCTGATCGACGGCCGCGGCGCGACCGGCAAGATCGTGCTCGACGTGGCGCGGTAACCCGCGACGCGCGTCGACCGCCGGCGCCGTAGCGGGCCCGTCCGCTCTGACATTCTCCCGTGACCATGCCGGGGATCATCGAGCGCTACCGGGAACGCTTGCCGTTCGCG
>JAFAZZ010000448.1 GCA_019239375.1 Solirubrobacterales bacterium
GGCCGGCGGGGCCGGGGCGGCCGCCGGAGCCCCTGCGGGCGCGCCGCCGATGGCCGCGGCCGGCGCGGGTCGGGGCGCCAGCGCCGGCAAGGCCAATCCGAGGTCGCCGAACACGCGCTCGTAGAAGCCGTCCTCACCCTGGAGCAGGGCCTCGATTCGCTGGAGGAAGCGACCGGACTCGGCACCCTGAATGATGCGGTGGTCGTAGGTCGAGGTCATGGTCATGATCTTCTCGGCCCCGACCGTCTCCCCGATCGCGCCGAGCCCGGGCGGGTACCCGATCGCCCCCGTGGCGACGATCGTCCCCTGCCCGACCATCAGCCTGGGCACTGAGGCAATCGTGCCGATGCCCCCAGGGTTGGTGAGCGAGAGGTTCGCTCCGATCAGATCGTCCGCGGTCAGCGCATTTACCCGTGCCTTCTCGACCAGTGCGTTGTAGGCCTCGAGGAATTCCGCGAAGCTCTCGCGGCCGGCGTCGCGGATCACCGGGACCATCAGCGTGCGGGAGCCGTCCTTCTTCTCGACATCCACGGCGAGGCCGAGGTTGCAGGCGCCGTCGCCGACGCGGTGCGCTTTGCCGTCGATATCGGCGAAGTGCTGGGCCATCATCGCCATGTCAGCGGTCGCCACCCGTGCGATCGCGTAGGCGATGAGATGCGTGAACGACACACGGTGGCCCGCGTCCTTGAGCTGGGCGCGGCGCTGCTCGAGCGCGCTGACCGTCATGGTGCGGAACGAGGTCGCGGTGGGGATCGAGCGGCTCTCATCCATGTAGCGGGCGAGCGCGGCCGCGCCACCGCGGATCGGCTGCGCGCCGGCCGGCGCAGGAGCCGTCGGCGCGGTCGGGGTTGGGGTGGGTGCGGGCGCAGGATGCGTCGGCGGGGACGCGGCGGTCGCGCCGTTGCCCCCGTTGGCGGCGGCGAGGACATCTGCCTTCGTGATCCGGCCGCCGCGCGCGGTGCCGTGCAGCGCGGACAGATCGACCCCCTGCTCAGCGGCGATGCGTCGGGCGACGGGCGAGATGTGCGCAGTTGTGCCGCCGTTGCCCTCCAGCGAAGATGCACCCGATTCAGGTGTGGAAGGAGCGGGGGGCGCCGGGGTGGGGGTGGCGCCGGCTGCGGTGGCGCCGGCCGCGGTGGCCGTGGCGCCGGCCGCGGTGGCGGTCGCGCCGGCTTCGGTGCCGGTTGCTCCGGCCGCGGTGGTCGTGGCACCGGCGGTCATCCGCGCGATCACCTGCCCGACGCTCACCGTCTCCCCTTCCTTGGCGAGGATCTCGATGATCGTCCCAGCGGCGGGCGCCGGCAGCTCCATGTCCACCTTGTCGGTCGAGATCTCGACCACGGTGTCTCCCTGCTTGACCGCTTCCCCGACCTTGACGCTCCACTCAAGAATGGTGCCTTCGGTGACGGACTCGCCCCCTGTCGGAGTGACGATGTCGACGGTCTCGCCGCTGGCGGCCTCGGTCGCGGCGATGCCCTCGGCCTCGGTGGTGGCGCTGGCCGCGGCCTCCTCGCGAGTGGCCGGCGGCGACTCCCCGGACACCGGAGTCGCCGGGGCCCCGGCCTCGACAGCATCGCCATGGCCACCCGCCGCGGCCTCGTCGACCACGCCGTCTCCGTTGGTGGCGATCTCGGCCAACACCGCGCCGACGGCGACCGTCTCGCCCTCGGCAGCGTGGATCTTCACGAGGCGGCCTGAGGCCGGCGACCGGACCTCGGCGTCGACCTTGTCGGTCGATATCTCGACGAGCGTCTCGTCGGCCGCGACCTCGTCCCCCTCCTGCTTCTGCCACTCGAGCACTGTTCCTTCGGCGACGGAATCGCCCATCGCCGGCATGACCACCTGAACGGTGCCACTACTGACTGCCATCTACCGCAACTGTAGCCCGGAAAGCGCTCTCTGCCTACGCCGCCGGGCCTCGATGACGAACCCGATCGTGCCCGCAAACGGACCCAGTCCGCCGAGCACGGCGACGGTCAGGGCGAGCCAGTACGGGATCACGCGCCAGCGCGCGGCGGCGATGCAGACGAGCGACATTCCGATCCAGATCAGGCCGTGCGCCATTCCGAGGATGAACGTCGCCGGCTCGGGCTTGCCCAGCACAAAGGCGCAGACGAGCAGCGCGAGGTACACGGTGGAGTGCAGGAAAGACACCGCCTCGAGGCGGCCGAAGGTGACGAGGCGCGTCGGGCGCCTGGCCGGGCGCATCGAGGAGCCGTCCGGGCGCATCGAGGAGCCGTCCGGGCGCATCCGAGAGCGGCGGCGGCGCATCAGCTGGAGATCAGCTCGGCCATTCGCCGCAGCGCCTCGTGCGCCTCGGCCGGCCAGCGCGACACCTCTGGCGGCCACCAGGCGTACTCGTCGTGCTCGTGGTCGGGGGTGACGCTGGCCCCGTGGGCCAGCCAGGCCTGTCCGACGAGCAGCACCATCTCGCTGGGGAGCAGAAGGAGCGCCTCGACCCGCAGACGCTCGGGCTCGACCGACCACTCCTCGCGAAGCTCGCGGGCCATGGTGTCGGCCGGATTCTCGTCCACCTCGACCGAGCCGCCGGCTCCGAGCGCCCAGCGTCCCGCCCACGAGGCGAGCCAGTCGGCCCGACGCCCGGCGAGCCAGCGGCCGTTGGCGTCCCGCACAGTGCAGAGGATCGACAGGCTCCGGGCCGCCCCGTCGGGGATCAGGCGGAGCGCCCAGCGCACCGGCTGAAGCTCGAGGGACAGGCGGCCACGCGCGGTCTCGAAGTCGACCAGCCGGGCGGCGAACCCGTCGTGACTGGGCGAGCCGCGCGCCCGCAGGGCATCCAGAGCCACGTCGGCGGCGTCAGTCGCCTCACCCGGCGGATCGAACGGGTCGGGGCGCCAGGCGACCTCGACCTGGGCGGGATCCCAGGGGCCTCGGGCCAAGACACCGGCAGATGCGCCCACCCGATGAACGGTACCTGTACCACGCGAGCCGACCGTCCGCTGTCGGAAGGTCACGTGGATTCAGGCATCCATGCCTAAATCCCTGCCGACCGCATTACACCTGCCTCCGGCGGCGGGTACCGTCGGCAGCCGTGGAACGACTGACGAGCCGACCCTGGGGCGGACAAAAGGCCGACCTGTACGACCGGATCGGCCGGACCTACGCCACCACGCGTCGCCCGGACCTGCGGATCGCCGGGGCCATCTGGGCGGCGCTGGGTGATGCCCACACGGTCCTGAATGTGGGCGCCGGCGCCGGCAACTACGAGCCGCCCGACCGCACGCTCACCGCGCTCGAGCCCTCGGAGGTGATGATCGCCCAGCGACCGCCGCGCGCCGCCCCGGTCGTGCTCGGACGGGCCGAGGAGCTGCCGTTCGACAACGACGCGTTCGACGCCGTCATGGCGGTGCTGTCAGACCATCACTGGACCGATCGCGACCGCGGCCTGCGCGAACTAAGCCGGGTCGCGCGCCGGCGCGTCGTCCTGTTCAACGCCAACCCAGGCGAGGCGGACCTGTTCTGGCTGACCACCGAGTACCTGCCGGAGTTCCTCGAGCTGATCCCGTCGCGCTACCAGACACCCGGCGCCTGGGAGCAGGAGCTGCAAACGGTCCTGGGCGACATCGTGATCACCCCGGTCCCAGTCCCCCACGACTGCACCGACGGCTTCTACGGCGCCTACTGGCGGCGCCCCGAGGCCTATCTTGACCCGACCGTGCGAGCAGGCATTTCCGTATTCGCGCAGCTAAGCTCCCGCGCGGTGGACCGCGCGATCGACGCGCTGCGCGCGGATCTGGAGACCGGCAGATGGCATGAGCGCCACCGCGAACTGCTCAGAACGGACGAGCTTCACCTGGGCTATTACGTCATCACCGCCGAGCCAACATCGCAGACAGGAGGACGTACATGAAGGTCATCGGCGCCGGGCTGCCCCGCACCGGAACGCTTTCCCAGAAGGTGGCGCTCGAGATGCTCGGGTTCGGGCCCTGTTATCACATGGTCAACGTCCTCACCGACCTGCCGCTGGCACGGCAGTGGGAAGCCGCCATGGATGGCGAGGCTGACTGGGACGAGATCTTCGGCGAGCACGAGTCCACAGTGGACTGGCCGGGGGCGTTCTTCTACCGGGCGCTGGCGGATGCCTACCCGGAGGCCAAGGTCGTGCTGAGCACGCGCGATCCGGACGCATGGGAGAAGAGCATGCGCGAGACGATCTGGAACACGATCTACGGCCACTCGCCGATGGCCCACATCTCGAAGGCGCGGGAGCTTGTCGACCCCGCGTGGCACGAGTACATCCGACTGATGTCGCGGATGTGGGCCGCGCAGGGCATCTTCGCCGGCAGCGAGCTGCGGCCCGGACAGCTGGCCGAAGCGAGCACCCGCTATCAGGAGCAGGTCCAGCGCAACATCCCCGAGGACCGGCTGCTTGTGTGGAGCGTCCAGGAGGGCTGGGAACCGCTGTGCGAATTCCTCGAGATCGACGTACCCGACGCGCAGTTCCCGCGCCTGAACGACAGCAAGATGTACACCGACCGGGTCGTCGACGCATCGCTCATGGTGCTCCAGGAGTGGCGGGCGCGCGACGGGGCTGAGTTTCCGGCCAGGCAACCCGCCTGACCCGTGGGGGTCGCATGACCGGCCCGGGGCGGCGCCGGCGCACGCGAGTCGCGTAGCCGGCCCACGGCGGGGCACCGGTGCGCGCGGCTCGACCTTGCGACGGCCTCAACCCCGCGCTCGCTGGTAGCGCGTGTCACCCCGCCAGGGTGCGATTGAAGCGCCGGAGAGCCAGCGGCACACAAACGGCGATGATGGCCAGACACCACAGGGCCATGGCCAGCTCGGGATGGGCAAGCTGCCACGAGCCGCTCCCATGTGTCCCCTCGGTCAAGCCGCGGACGGTGCCGACGAGGGCGGAAATCGGATCCCACTGAGCGATGGCGCGGGGCACCGTCGCCATGCCGGCGATTGGCACGAACGTGCCGGCCAGGAAGGCCAGCGGAAAGATCACGATGAACCCGATGCCCTGCATCGCATCAGGCGAGCGGACGAGCATCCCGAGCAGCACCCCCATCCAGGTGAACGCGAGCATCCCCAGCGCCATCAGGGCCCCCAGCTCGGCCGCGTGAGGGAGCGTCAGGTGCGGGCTCCAGCCGAGCGCCAGGCCGAACACCACGACGATCGTCAACCCGAGCACCTGCTCGCAGAACTGGCCCATGACCTGCGCACTGATGATCGACAGGCGGCTGATCGGCATCGAGCGGAAGCGGTCGATCACCCCCTCGGTCATGTCGTGCGAGGTGGCGACGCCGGCCCCGATGATCCCGAAAGCCAGCGACTGACCGATGATGCCCGGAAACAGGTAGTCCTTGTAGCTGATGCCAGGGACGTGGATGGCCGAGCCGAACACGTACAGGAACAGCAGGATGAACACGATCGGCTGGATGGTCACGTCGAGGAGCCGTTCGGGAACGCGCGGGATCGCCCGCAGGCTGCGCGCGGTCAGCAGCGTGGTCTCACGGAGCAAGCGCAGGGGCGGTGCGCTCAGGCGCGGTGCGGCCGGCGTGGCGATTGCACTCATGCAGCCACCTCCGCCGGCTCCTCGTCCAGGCCTTCGTGCGCCGGGTGACCGGTCAGGGCGAGGAACGCGTCGTCGAGCGTTGGGCGCCGCAACGCGATCTCGTCGACCCCGATCGCGGCCTCGGCCACGACGGCAGCCACGCGAGCCAGGTCTTCGGCCTCGCCCGGAGCGGCCACCGAGACGGTGCGCTGCTCGGCCGACCTCGACACCGCGAACCGCTGCCCGAGCACCACTCCGAGGCGCTTAAATTCGGCGCCGTCAGCCGCGATCACGTCGACCCGCTGCTCGCCCACCTGCGTCTTCAGCTGCGCGGGCGTGCCCGCGGCCACCTCGCGTCCACGGTCGATCAGGATGACCCGATCGGCCAGCGCGTCGGCCTCCTCGAGGTATTGGGTGGTGAGCAGCACGGTGACGCCGTCGGCGACCAGATCACGAATCGTCGACCACACCACCTGGCGGCTACGCGGGTCCAGGCCGGTTGTCGGCTCGTCCAGCACCAGCACGTGCGGCGGGTCGATCAGGCTGGCGGCGAGGTCGACCCGCCGCCGCTCGCCGCCCGAAAGGTTCTTGACCAGCCGGTCCCGGAACTCCGTCACGGCGAAGCGCTCGATCAGGTCACCGGTCACCGCGGCCGCCGCCCGGCGCCCGCGCCCGCGGAGCCGCGCCATCAGCACGAGGTTCTCGCGCGGGGTGAGGTGCGGGTCGAGCGCCGCGAACTGGCCGGTGAGCGAGATCATCCGCCGAACCTGCGCGGCCTCGCGGACGACATCGTGACCGGCCACGCACGCGGAGCCGGCGTCGGGGCGCAACAGGGTGGCGAGCATGCGCACGGTCGTGGTCTTACCGGCGCCATTCGGGCCGAGCAGCGACACGATCGTGCCGGTCTGCACCGTCAGGCCGAGGTCGGCCACGGCCGTGAACTCGCCAAAGCGCTTCGTGAGACCTTCTGTTTCGATGGCTGGTGGCAT
Organism: Solirubrobacterales bacterium; assembly: GCA_019239375.1. Lineage (GTDB taxonomy): Bacteria > Actinomycetota > Thermoleophilia > Solirubrobacterales > Solirubrobacteraceae > Palsa-465. The sequence goes on from JAFAZZ010000448.1 coordinate 6,511, forward strand.
TGCGAGAACTCTACAGTCACTGAAAAAGTTCTGCAACTGAAATATCTGTCTTAT
>JAFAZZ010000213.1 GCA_019239375.1 Solirubrobacterales bacterium
CAGGCCTGGTGCAGCCACAGCGAGCCGTCAGCCAGATGCTGGTACTCGTTGGTGTCGAACTTGAGGTTGGCGCTGCTCACCAACTGGATCAGCGACTTCTTGGCCGCGTCTATGTACTGTGGATTTTCCGTGTTGACATCGGTGATCCCGTCATGGAGCAGTCCCATCGCCAGCCCTTCGTGCTGATCGTCGAGCAGGCCGACCTTGCCCGAGATCTTCGGGCCCTGCTCCCAAAGCGCGCTCCATGGGTTGCTCAGGCTGGCGGGATTGAATCCCGGCAGCTTGTCCGCGCGCCAGCCAATTCCCGTCGTGTAGACCGTGTACGGCACTGTGTAGCGGCTGCCGACGTCGTACCACGGGTTGACCAGCGACGGCCGCACGTTCTGCTTGAGGTTGGGGATGTAGTTCACGTTGATCGGTTGAAGCACCTTGCCCACCACCAGGCGCTCGAGGAACACCAGCTCGGGCACGAACACGTCGAACTGAACCGCCCCGCTCGCGATCTTCGCCACCGCCTCGTCGATCGTGGTGAACGTGCTGATCTGGACCTTGACCCGGTACTTCTTCTCGAACGCCTTCACCACGTCGGTGTTGATGTAGGAGTCCCAGTTGTAGAACTGGAGCGGCCCCTTCTCCGGTGTGAGGCCAGAGGCGATCGGCTTGTTGTCGGAGTAGATCGGGAGGGTGACCGGCCGGTCAGGACGCGCCAGCGGCAGCCCGCCGGGGCCGGTGGGCGCGGCCGCCGAGCGCGCGTTGACCTGTGGCGTGGTGCTGCCGCACGCCTCGAGGGCGCCGGGCACGGCAAGGCTCGCCGCCGCCAGGCCCGCCCGCTGGATGAACGTCCTGCGTGTGCTGCGATTCATCTCCTCGCTCCTCTCCTCACCGCGGCCGCGCTCGGACGCAGCTCGCATCCCAGCGCCGCCGAGGCCAGCGCCAGGCAGCGCTCGACCATGCGCTCCGCGGTCACGTCGGGTTGCCCCAGCGTCACCTGTACGCCCAGGCCATCCATCAATCCGCTCAGGGCGAGCGCGAAGTCGTGAGCGTCGACCTTGCCGTCGAACTGCCCGGTTGCCTGACCTTCGCGCACGATGTCAGCGATCAGCCTGCGCTGCCGGCGGTCCAGCCGGAAGTACGTGTCCCGCACGGCGGGATCCCGCCTCGCGCGGACCCACATCTCCATCCACAGCGTCCAGTCGCTGAGTCCGCCCGGTCCCAAGCTGGTCTCCTCGATCAGGTGCACGAGCTTCTCGACCGCACCCTCGCGCCGGGCTTGTCCCTCGGTCAGGCGTTCATAGAAGTCGCGGTCGGTGTGGTCGACCGCCTCCTCGAGCAACCGGTCCTTGGACTCGAAGTAGTAAAGGATCGTGGGCGAACTCGTTCCCGCCCGCTCGGCGATGTCACCGATCCTCGTGTCGAACAAGCCGCGCTCGTAGAGCACGTCGGCCGCCGCGGCGATGATCTGCGGCTTGCGGAGGTGCTCGACCTTGGGGCGAGGGCTCATGGCGGTCGGGCGAGTTCGTTTACTGAATTGCCGTTCAGGAAACGTATAGCGGCCGGGCGGCCGCTGTCAAGGCACTCGCCTATGCGGCCCGCGTGTCGTGGAGCTGCTCACCCGTCAGGCCGAGCGCCTGCGCCAGCGCCCGGGACACCGCCCGGCGAGCGCGTTCGAGCGGGATCGACGGGTCGCCGATCAGTGTGCGGATACCGTACCCATCGAGCAAGGCAAGCGCGGAATCGGCCACCTCGTCCGGATCACAGCGGGCAAATTCCCGCTCGGCCACGCCGGCGGCAATTTCCTTGGCGAACCACGCATGCAGGCGCGCGTACAGCTCCTCGGCCACCGGCCGCAACTCCGGGTTGCGGGCCGCCCGCAGCCATAGCTCCACCCACAGCACCCAGTCCTGCCGGAGCGACTCACTCGTCGGCAGGCAGGCCTCGATCATCGACTGCAGACGGGCCGCGTGCGAGCTCTGGGGAAGCGTATCGCCGGCGCTGATCCGGGCCTGGCCCGCGTGCCCGTATGAGTATTCGAGGGCCTCGGCGAGGAGCGCGTCGCGGGTCGCGAAGTGGTAGTGCACGAGCGCCGGCGACACCCGTGCCTCCATGGCGATCCGCGCAATCCGTACCCCGTCGATCCCCTCGCTGGCGATCTGCCCGACGGCGGCGGCAAGGATCCGCTCGCGCGCGTTCATGCCGCCTCAGTCCTGCTCCAGGTCGGCGCGGATCCGATCGGCGAACCATCCCACCGCGTGCTCCCGGCGCGATAGAGGCCCGCAGCGGTAGCCGCGTGCACGCAGGCCGAGCTGAACGCCGCGGACCAGGTCGATGTCCTCCTTCAGCACGAGCGTATTCAGCCGCTGGTTGATCCACTGAACTGCGCGCGTCCGCGGGCCGCTGCGCGGCGAGCGGTAGCCCGCGAAAACGTCGCGCGTCCGACCGATGCCTTCGGGGAGCATCTGCCAGGTGTTGACATGGTCGGGATACAGGTCGATCGTGGTGTTCGGATAGATGAACACGTAGCGCCAGGTGCAGCGATCCTCCTCGGCCAGACCGGGCATCGGCGTCACCAGCTGGGCGTACAGGCGCTCCAGGCGATTGCTCGACGGCTTTGCACGCATCGGCGCCTCGATCCAGACGTAGTGCTCGTGCAGCTCGGTGTCGTAGTGCTTGTAGTCGAGCATGCGCATCAGCCCTGGGTGAGCGATGGGGATGTGGTAGCCCTCCAGATAGTTCTCCGCCACCACCTTCCAATTGGCGGGCTGGTAGCCGCCGCCCGGGGCAAACGGCTCGAGTTCGGCGATCCGGTAGCGCTCAAGCCTCTTCGGCAGATCGCCGGTCATGTCCGCCAGCGGGGCCGCGTCCGGATCGAGGTTGACGAACAGCAGCCCGCACAGCTCCTCGACGCGCACGGGCAGCAGACCGAGCGCGGTCTTGTCCAGCCGCTCACCGAACTGAAGCCCCTCCGGCACGCCGATGAGCGTCCCGTCGAAGCGATAGGTCCAGCCGTGGTACCGGCAGCGAATCGCGCCCTTACATTGTCCCGACCCGGTGAGCAGGCAGGAGGCTCGGTGGCGGCATACGTTGCGGTACGCGCGCAGGCCGTGCAGCGCGTCGCGCACCACCAGGACGGGCTGCGACCCGGCGAATCCCGTGGTGTAGCTGCCAGGTCGCGGCAGCGCCGAAACGTGGCCGATCAGCTGCCAGGTCCGTTCGAAGATCAGCCGCTGCTCGGCCTTGAGCACGTCGTCCTCGAGATACAGCCGCGGCTCGAGCGCCTCGAACGCCGGAGCCTGAACGTCGGTCACAGCTTGCATGAGATCCATCCCTGTCTCGCGGATCGCCCACCGGCGGGAATCCTGACTTTGATCGCCCTCCGACGGGATCCTGACTTTGGGATCTGCCCCCGGGGGGCATCCTGACTTTGTGATCAGTTGCTGTTAGTCTATCGCCCATGGTCAAGCGGGCGGCCTGGCTGTCGATCACTCCCGAGCCTGAGCGCGAGCTGCCCGCGGCAGTCGCGACGCTGGAGCGCGGCGCGCGCGCGCGCGACGGAGAGGTCGCGCGGGAGGCTGCCCGCGTGGAGGGGCTGGTGCTGCGGGGCAGCCGGCGCGACTGGCGCCGGTACCTGCACCACGTAGTCACCCTGATCGAGAGCCGCGTCCGCCATCCCGACCCCGACGTGGCGCATGCGCGGACGCTCGCCGCCCGCGTGATCGTCAACCATCACAACCTGCTGCTGGCCCTGCCTGGTCGGGGTACGTGGCAAACCGAGACAGACCGGCGGGCGCTCGCGCGGCTGCTCGCCTCGACGCACGAGGATCAATCATGACCACCACCCTCCTCCAGACCACCCCCGGGCCGAACCTCACGCCCGAGCAGCTCGAGCTGCAGCAACGCGCGCGCACGTTCGTGGAGAACGTGCTGATGCCGCTGGAGCTTCAGGCGGAAGAGCTCGGCGGGAAGTTGCCCGAGGACACGGTGCAGACGATCAAGCGCGAGGCCATCGCCGCCCGCCTGAATGGCGGCCGATTCGGCCCGGAGCACGGCGGCCAGGGGTGGACGATGCTCGAATGGTTCCTGGTCAACGAGCAGTTCGGCCGGGTCACCAATGGCCTGCACTGGCACGTCCCGAACGCGTACAACGTGCTGATGCAGGGCTCACCCGAGCAGATTGAGCGCTACCTCGTGCCTGCCCTGCGCGGCGAGGGCGGCGATGCATACGCAGTCACCGAGGCCGACGCGGGCTCGGATCCGAGCGGCATCTCCACCTCGGCGACCCGCAGCGACGGCGGCTGGGTGATCAATGGCGAGAAGTGGTTCGTGACCTCGGGCGACGTGGCCCGCGTGCTGATCGTGATGGCCGTGGCCGCCCGCGGGGGAGACCGCCTGCCGACGCTGTTCCTGGTCGAGCCGGGCAGCCCCGGCGTCGAGTACGTCGAGAGTCCACGTTTCACCCACAACTATCCCCACGGTCACCCGACGATCCGCTTCACCGACGTCGAGGTGGCCCGGGACGCGGTGATCGGCGGTGTGGGCAACGGTGAGACGCTCCAGCGGGCCTGGTTCACCGAGGAGCGGCTTGGCATCGCCACCCACGGCCTCGGCGCTATGTGGCGCCTGCTCGACGAGACGGTCGATTGGGCGCTTCACCGCGTGCAGGGCGCGCACCGGATCATGGACTACCAGGGCGTTTCGTTCCCGCTGGCGGACTCGGCCACCGACGCCGCGGTCGGGCGGTTGCTGGCCCTCCAGGTCGCCGGCCTCCTCGACGCTGGATCCGATCCTAAGCTGATCCACGCCAAGGCGTCGATGGCCAAGCTGTTCGTCTCCGAGGCCGCCGGCCGCTGCGCCGACCGGTCCGTGCAGGCGTTCGGCGGGCGCGGCTATATGCGCAGCAATGTGGCCGAGCGGTTCCTGCGCGAGCTGCGCGTGGACCGCATCTGGGAGGGCACGAGCGAACTGCAGCGGCTGATCATCGCCCGCGCGCTCGAGCGCCGCGGCGTCGAGGCGACGATTCATTGACCCCGATCGAGGGCGGCGGGACGGCGGCATGCACGACGTGATCGTGATCGGCGGCGGGTTCGCCGGCGTGACGGCGGCGCGCGAGGCGGCGCTGCGCGGCCGCAGCGTGCTTCTTCTCGAGGCGCGCGAGCGCCTGGGGGGACGGACGTGGACGGCGGACTGGCACGGAGCCCCGCTCGAGTACGGCGGGGCCTGGGTCCACTGGCACCAGCCGCATACGTGGTCGGAGATCACGCGCGCCGGCCTGGATGTGACGGTGAGCAACGGAGCTCAGGCGGCCGGCTGGTACGTGGGCAATGAGCGACGCTCGGGCTCGCTCGAGCAGCGGGACGAGATCGCTCGCCGTGGGTGGGACCGCTTCGTCGAGGGGGTGCGCGAGGCGCTGCCGATGCCCCACGACCCGACCCGCGCGATCTCCGCGCTGGCCCAGTTCGATCGCCAGACGATCGCGGAACGCCTGCGCGATCTGTCGCTTTCGGACGAGGAGCGGGCGGTCCTCACGGGCGAACTCGAGTCGCTCGCGCACGCCCCGCTCGACCAGGCCGGGGCGGTGTCGGTGCTCCGCTGGCACGCCCTCTCCGGGTACAGCCTCGAGCTCACGCAGTTCACCGGCGGTCGCGTGACGATCGTCGGCGGGACGCGGGCACTGCTCGGCGCGATCGTCGCGGCGGCGCCATTCGCTCGGCGGCTCGGCACAGCGGTGGTGGCGATCAGGCACTCGGCGCCGGATCGAGTCGAGGTCGAGACCGTCGGCGGCTCCGGTTTCGCCGCGCGCGCGGTGGTGGTGGCGGTGCCGCTCAACGCGCTCGGCGCGATCGAGTTCACCCCGCCGCTCCCGGAGGACAAGCAGCGCGCGATCGCGCTGGGCCAGGCCTCGCGCGGGATCAAGATCTTCATCTTTGCCCGCGGCGAGCCGCTCTACCAGAACAGCATCCGCGCAGGACACCCGTTCGGCTACCTGGACACCGACTGGTTGGGCGGCGACGGGTCACAGCTCCTCATCGGCTTCGGGATCGACGCCCGGCGCTGCGACCCGGCGGACTTGCCCGCCGTCCAGCGGGCGCTTGAGGCGATCCTCCCCGGCTACGAGGTGCTCGACGCCACCGCGCATGACTGGCTCGCCGACGA
>JAFAZZ010000150.1 GCA_019239375.1 Solirubrobacterales bacterium
AAACCTTGCCGCGATCCTATGTACGCGCGATCTCCGCTGTCAAGGTGTCGCCGGTAAACACTCGCAGGAGAGGGTCAAAAAGAAGTCATTCGACGAACACTGGTGAACTTTTGCCCCGCGGCAAAGTTCGAATTCGTACCAGACTCAGAATCGCCCGCGCGGCCGTGCTGCTTCCCCACCGCGCTCTGATCACTGCTGCCGTGGCTACACGAGTGCGCCACGTCGTGGAAGTGGTGACCATCGGGTGACGCCGCGCGGCTCAGTGCCTGCGAGCGTCACGGGCTGCGCCACCGCCGCTCGTGGTTCTGGATGGCGAATCCCGACAGCGTCGAGCCGCTGCCCTCAAGGGCGTTCTCCGCCGGAGTCGAGGTGGCGAGAGGCCGGTCGGGTGTGTCGCGGGTCGTCTGCTGGGCCAGCGGCCGCGGTTATGTCAGCACGCCGCGGTCGCCACGAACGAGCGCGGCCGACGCGCCGGGCGCGCATCGCTCCTACATGCCTTCATGGACCTCCAACCTGCCCGGCGCGCGCGGGCTCGCGCTCGCGGTCGAGGCAGAGAACCACGTGCCCTGTGGACTTCCATGGACCGAAGCGACATGTGTAGACATACTCATTGGGCGTAACCCGGCCGATCGGGTGATTGCATCCTGAGGCTTCTCCCGATGCAGCCGAACGGCCTGACTGCAGGTCATTCCGTGAACGATGATGTTGTTCCGGTAAGGATGACTCGGGCAACGATGATCGCTCGCGGCCGCGCCCGACGAAGCGACGGCGACCAGGGCCCCGACAGTGCTGCGGGAACAATGCGGCGTGCGGCACCGTACGAATTGGGTTAAGCACCGTCAATGTGGCTCGTCAAAGTTGCTCACCGGAGGGAGGCCCCGTCCGAGGGTCGCCCAGGCAACGATCGGCGGTTCTGCCAAACGGTAGGCCAGCCGGTCGGGTCGGGAGATGGTTCTCGCCACGGACGAACCCGCGCGCGGCTGATCGGCTGCCGCCGAGGCGGCTAAAGGATCCAGCTCCGCGTGGCACACCGGTGCCCGCGGAGCTGACTACTGTAGGAACGCCCGTAGCCGGAGGGCTTGGCCCTACCGGTGATCGGGTCAACGACGACCGGCGAAGAAGGCGACTAGCGCCAGGATCGCGATCGCGAACAGCACCGGGTGGATGATCACCCCGCCGGCGATCGCGATGATGAGAAGCACTATGCCGAGAATCAGAAGCATGGCGCAGGACTACCCGGCGTGAGCAATTCACAAGCGTCCGCGCCCCAAGTGATTCGTGGCTTGCCAGCAGCACGCCGGCCGCAGTCGGCGCGCTGTCGATCAGGCGCAGCCGCGCATGGTGGCCGCGTTGGACTAGCTCCCGTTCGCAAAGCAGCCATATCCTCACTTGCCGCGCTGTATGGCGCCGTTCCGCCCGGCTGCACCCGTCGGCGGGGAGCCGATCTGACTCCAAACCCACGGTCGATGGGCGGACCTCCGCTCCGCATGGTAGGAATGGCGCCGGCGTGACATCGAACCCGATCATCCTGGACTGTGATCCCGGTCACGACGACGCGATCGCGCTCTTGCTCGCGCTCGCCAGCCCGGAGCTGCAGTTGCTCGGCGTGACCACGGTATCGGGCAACCAGACGCTCGAGAAGACGACCGCGAACGCGATCCGCGTCCTCGATCACGTTGGCCACGCGGACGTTCCCGTCGCAGCCGGGGCGGCCCGTCCGCTCATCCGCGAGCGTCACACGGCCGCGGAGGTGCATGGCGAGACCGGCTTGGACGGGCCGAACCTCCCCGGCCCCTCTCGCGCCCCGGAGCCGGTGCACGCGGTCGACTGGATCGCGGGCACGATCGCTTCGAGCGGCCACCCGGTCACGCTGGTCGCGACTGGGCCCTTGACGAACGTCGGCCTTTTTCTGGCGCGTTACCCGGAGCTGGAGACGCGTCTGGAGCGGATCGTGCTGATGGGCGGCGCGATCGGTGAGGGAAACACCACGCCCGCCGCCGAGTTCAATATCTGGGTCGATCCCGAGGCGGCCGCCCGAGTGTTCCAGAGCCATCTAGATCTCACCATGGTCGGCCTCGATGTCACCCACCGCGCGCTGATGACCCCGGCCCACGCCGAGCGCCTGGCCGCCGCCGGAAGGGCCGGCAAGCTGGTCGCGGACCTCTACAGCTTCTATGCGCGCTTCCACAGTCGCCGCTATGGCTGGGAGGGTGCCCCCGTTCACGATGCCGTCGCGATGGCGCACGTGATCGACGACACGCTGCTCACGACCAGACACCGCGGCGTGCTGGTCGACACCGGACCCGAACCGTCCCGCGGCCGCACCCACGTCGATCTGCGACAGGGTCTGGGATGGGAGCCGAACTGCCACGTAGCGGTGGACATCGACGCCGAGCGCTTCTTGGAGCTGCTCATCGCCCGGATCAGCGCACTTGGCTGAGACCCGGCCCACCCGCCGGGGCGTCCCGACCATGAGGCGACCGGCCTAGAAGCTGGGGAAGTAGTAATAGCCCGTCGTCTTGAGATTCGGGGTTTGCCCGACGGTTGTGAACTGAGGCGAGATGTAGACCCTGCTGACGCAAGCCGTCGTGTGCGTACCCGGCGCAGGCGACCCCGGCGCCGACCGTCGCTTCCTGGGGCGCGAGGATCAACCGCGCGACATTGCCGCGGTTCCGGCGGACAGACGAATTGATGGTCGTTCGCCAGGCAAGCACGCTCGTTGCGGACGGCCATGAACATGGCCCGCGCCGAGGCTGCCGGAGCCAAAAGCACCAGGCGAACCAAGGCGATCGCCGCGGCCGGTTCTTGACTCCCGCTTCGCAAGCGCCTTGACATCAGCCCTCGCCGTCGGTAGGTTCACGTTCGTTCGCCACACAACCATTTGTGCGCTAAGCGAACGCTGCTCGGATGAGGACCGGAGGGTGAGAGAGAAGAAGCCGTGACGCCGGAGACCCGTGCATCGCTGCTCATCGATCTCGTCTACGAGCTGCTCGACGCGCACAGCGACACGGTGGCACTAGCGTCTCCCATCAACGATCCCGCCTGGGAGGCGCACACCGACTACGTGCGCGCCCTCCAGCGGCGCGGCCGCGAGATCCTCGCCGTGGCCAACGTGCCGCCGCGCGAGTACCCGAACGCCGTCCGCGACTAGCCGCGGCCATTCGCGGCCGTCACCGTTCGGTGGCCTTGCTGGTCGGCGTCGCTTCCGGCTGACAGGTACTGGCGAGCGTCCGCGCGGCGTTTTTGCCCGGACCGGCACGGGAAGAACACCCTTGATGGGACGTGCGTCGCGTATCGCGAAGAACGCCGCGAAACGCAGCGCTTCGGCGGCTGGGCGCGGAGCCGCCGGTTTCGCCAAGCGCGCGATGCGCGAAGGCTACGAGGCAGCCACCCGAGAGACGTGCCCGCATTGCGGCAAGCGAAGCGACACCAGCACCCTCGTCTGCCCCGGCTGCGGCCGCAATAAGGACGAGCGCTGAATTTCGCGCTCCGGCCGGGTCATACGACCATGCCGATCATTCACGCCAACCCCGACGAGACGACCAGCCTCCAGGGCGCCGAGCACGGCGCGACCATCTCGCTGATCCTCAACCACAGCCGGCCCGGCGAGGGCCCGCGCCTGCATCGTCATCCCTACGACGAGACTTGGGTGGTGCAGCAGGGCACCATCACCTTCCAGCTCGGTGAGAGCACGCTGCACGCCGGACCGGGCGATGTCGTCATCGCCCCGCCCGGTGTCCCACACAAGTTCACCAACGACGGGCCCGAGCCAGCGAAGCTCGTTTGCATCCACGCCAGCGCCACAGTGATCGGCGAATGGCTGGAGTGATCTCCTCGCCGCTCACTTGCCCGCCGGCCGGCGGATCGTGCGAAAGTCGCTGGACAGGTGGGCGTCCATGAAGATCGCCCAGGGCATCAGGAAGTAGCCCTTCATGCCCCAGCCGGCGCCCCACGAGTTGCGCACGAGCCCGTAGTTGGGCTCCTCCTTGAGGTAGCCGACGAGTAGGACCTCGTGGCCCCCGAGCACCTTCTCGGTGCGGCTTGGGAGCGGCATGATCCCGGTCCGGGAAACCTCCGGTGACTCGAAGGATTCGTAGACGGTGAATCCAAAGGCAATCGTCTGCCGGTTCGACAGGAGCGCCTTCATCGCGTCGAGGTTCCGCGGAACGATGCGGTAGTTCGGGATGCGGTGCTGCTGGGCCTCTTCCTCGAGGCTGCCCGGCGGTTCCTCGGAGAACTTAGCGATGTCGTACGGCCAGTCCTTCTCGAGCGGGGCGCCCAGCTTGTGGCAGACCTTGAAGCCGTCGCGCCCCATCGCTCCCGTGTCCTGATCGGTGGGAGCACCCTCGAGCTTGCGCTCGTAGAAGTAGATCCACAGCCGCGACAGGAAGCCCGGGTCTGAGCCACTCAGCTTCGTGTCGTATTCGACCGCCGCAGCCACGGTATTGGCGGTGCAGCTGCCGAGGTGCCCCTGGTCGAATACGTCGGGGAGCTCTGCGCGAGGATCGACCTCGTCGAGGATCTTCAGCTCCGATGCGTCGGCGACGTGATCCCGCAGGTCCGGAAGCGAGGGCTTCCACCCGTAGTGATGAATCTTGCGCGGCGCGAGGCCCGCGGTCTCGAATGCGTCAGCCATCGGTGGCCCCCTTTGTTCACCAGTAATCGATCTAGCCTACGAATCTCCGCCGAACAGGGTCAACCCGGCGACGTGTGCTCTGATGCCGTCATGAGCAGCAAGACTCCGGCGGCCGTCGGTATCGACGTCGCCGAGCTCCGCAAGGGCCTCGATCTCGTCGCGCTCGACCGCGATCGCAACGTCCTCGCTAGCCGTGGCCGGCTGAGCCTCGACGAGGTGACGGTGATCACGCTGTCGCTCCGGCCGGTGGTGGTCTGCGTCGATTCGCCGTCCGGATGGTCTACCTCCGGCTCGAGTCGCGCGGCGGAGCGACAGCTCGCGAGCGTCGGAATCCAGTCCTACAGGACCGGTCCCGATCCCGGTGAGCACCCGTTCTACCGGTGGATGCGGGTCGGGTTCGAGGTCTTCAAGCGCCTCGCGTCCGCCTACCCCTTGTATCGGGGCGGTCCCGTCGCCGGCACCGCCGCGGAGGTCTTTCCGCACGCGTCCGCGTGTCTGCTCGCCGGGCAGCTGCGACCGAGAGACGTGCCGAAGGCGAGGTTCCGCAGAACGGTCCTGCGCGACGCCGGCGTGCCCGAGGATCAGCTCGAGTCGCCTGACCGAGTCGACGCAGCGCTCGGCGCGCTCACCGGCTTGATCGCGCTCGAGGGCGAGCACGGAACGGCGGGTGATCCCGGTGAAGGAATCGTCCTCATTCCCGCGGGTCCGACGGTAGATCGGCTCGCGGTCCCACGGTAGATCCGCTCGCGCTGCGACGGTAGATCAACTCGCGGTCCGGCGGTAGATCGGCTCGGCGACGCTCCACGGCTCGAAGCCGTCGACCCCGGCGGGGAGCGTCCCGTGCTTTCCCACTACCAGGGCCCCACCCGTACCGCCGACGAAGGCGCCCGCACACCTGCCGGCGAACCTTGCGGAACCCCGGCCACCGCAGGTCCAGCCGGGGCAACGCCCACTGCAGGAATTCCACGCACTGCGGGTATCCCTCGGTCATGGAAGCGGTCACGACGCTCGACCAGGTGCGCACCTTCGAGACCCGCGGAGGCAACGCGCGCTACGTGGTGCGTGACGTCGACGGCAATGAGTACACCACCTTCCGCGAGGCGATCGGCGACAAGGCGCTCGAGCTCGAGGGCCAGCGCGTCCGGATCGAGTACCGCGAGGAGCAGCGCGGTCAGTACACGAACGTCTATCTAGACAAGGTCGAGCCGGCCCCGGAGCCGGAGCGCGACGAGGCGGACACCGACGCCGAGGAGGCGGCGTGGCGCACCGCCGTCGAGGCCGCGCCGTGGCTGGTCGGGGATTCGGCTCCGCACGCCAAGACCGGGCCGGAGGAGCTTTACGAGACGCTCAAGCCGTTCAAGGACAAAGTGGCCGAGGACATCAAAGGCGCCGACGCCGACGAGGCTGAGCCGCGCCGCTGAGTCCCGACGCGCGGAGCCTCCGCCGCCCGCCGTCACTCGCCGCGAGCTTCCGCCACCCGCCGGTCAGCCCGCCGCGTGCTCGAGGATCCGCCACCCGCCGGTCAACCCGCCGCGTCCTCGAGCTTCCGCCACCCGCCGGTCAGCCCGCCGCGCCCTTCAGCTTCCGCCACCCGCCCGCCCGGTTGTTCGCGACGATCGCGCGGAGCATCTCGGTCAGCGCCCGCGCATTGATCTTCTCGCCCTGTCGGATGGCCACTGTACGCGCGGTCTTGTTCTCGCGACCCGAGGTGATGATTCCCTCCGGATCCGGCACCATGGCGCCGTCGTAGAGGAAGACGTTGACGTGGTCCCTGGCGGCCAGTAACCCGCAGACGTTTCCCTCGAGCACGAAATACGGGAGCCTCGTTCGCTTGATCGTCTCCGCCATCTCCGAATCGGCAGCATGAGCGATCGCCCGCACCTCGCGACAGATGTCCTGCTGCCACGCCGGCAGCGACTCGATAAACGCATCCACGCGCGGATCGGTGGCTCCGCTCACGGACCCGACCATAACGCACGAGCGCGGCTCTCCATGTTCTGCGCCCGGACGGCTGTGCACGCCACCGTCCAGGATCGACCGGGCGCGCCGCACTGACTCCGCCGCAGAACTCGTCAGCTGACCAGCGCGCCGATCCGATCCCGGGCGCGCGAGGCCTCGGACATCGTCACCAGGCGCCCGGCTTTGCCAAGGCCGTGCGGCGGCATGTTGCCGTACACCGCTTCGTACTGGCCCGCCTGCACCAGGTACGTCTCGTGCCAGATGGCGGTCCGAGCAGTTTTGCCCACGCGGCGCCAGTACTGGCGCCAGACCTCTAGGTGCGGGTCGTCCTTGTCCTTGGCGAACGTCTCCAGGTGCTCGAACGAACGCCAGTACTGAATGATCGTGGGGATTCCCATCTCGTAGGCGAGCAGGCCCTTCTCCGGCCGCGCAACCAGATAGTCGAGCATGTGCCTCATGCCCTTCCGGCCGCCCAGGTCCATCACGCTCCGGATCATCTGGAGCTTGTTGTTGAACCGCGCGCCAATCAGGAAAACGACGAAGTCTCCCTCGATCTGAGCCGCCATCCGCCGCCCCGGCTATCTCGGCCAAAACCATCACCCCCGGTCGTTTGACAACAACCGCCATACTAACCGTGTGAGCTCGGCGTCCACTGTCGACTTCCGAAACCTCATCGTCGCCGCCGGCGAGCCCGCGGCGCGGATCACACTGAACCGTCCGGAGCAGCGCAACGCGCTCTCGCTCGAGTTGATGCAGGAGTTGATCGCGGCGCTGCGCGAGGTGTCGGCGCGCCTATCCACCCGAGCGATCGTGATTGACGCCGCCGGCCCCGCCTTCTCGGCCGGGCACGACCTCTCGGAGATGATCGGGCGCGACGAGGCGTTCCTCGACGAGCTGTTCGGCATCTGCACGGTCATGATGGAGACGATCCACGCGCTGCCCCAGCCCGTGATCGCCAAGGTCCACGGCATCGCCACCGCGGCCGGCTGTCAGCTGGTGGCGGCGTGCGACCTGGCCGTCGCGGCCGAGGGGACGCGCTTCGGCACGCCCGGCGTGAAGATCGGGCTCTTCTGCTCGACCCCGATGGTCCCAGTGTCACGCGCGATCGGGCGTAAGCGCGCCATGCAGATGCTGCTGACCGGCGAGCCGATCGACGCGTCCACCGCGCTCGAGTGGGGCCTGATCAACCAGGTAGTCCCGGCCGACCAGCTCGACGCGGCTGTCGACCGCCTCGTCGATGCGATCGCCCGCTCGAGTTCCTACACCGTCGCCCTCGGCAAGCACGCGTTCTACGACCAGGTCGACCGTGCCGAGCACGACGCCTACGAGCACACCAAGGCTGTCATGACCGAGAACGCACTCGCGACGGACGCCCAGGAGGGCATAAGCGCCTTCCTTGAGAAGCGCGCACCCCACTGGGTCGGTCACTAGCCGCTCGCCGCCCTGGCGCTCACGCACAGCCCCGCCGGCCCAACGACATCCCCTCCCCCCAACGCCAGTCCCGCCGGCCGAGCGCCAGTCCCGCCGGCCGAACGCCGCCCCCGTCGGCCCTGCGCAACTCGCCAAAGCCCCCGCGGCGCCGGCGAATTGGCGACATAAGCATCGCCTACCTGCTTATGTTCCCCTGACGGCGCTCGCCACGGGGGTTTTGGCGGGTTATACAGGTGGAAGCGCCCCGGGTTTGCAATCGCCGAGCGGGTCGACGCCCCCGGTGCGGTGGG
>JAFAZZ010000419.1 GCA_019239375.1 Solirubrobacterales bacterium
CGACCCGGGTCTCCCACGCCCGCGGTCGATACCCGTTGCGATGCGTCAGCCGCGTCTCCGGCGCGACCTCGCCAAGCCCAGCGCCAATCTCAGCCGAAATCTCGCCCTCCATCAACTCGCGGGCGACGAGCGCCACCGCCTCCCTGACGAAATCGTCAAGCCGACCATCCATCGTCTTGGCGACGACATCGGCAACCGTCATGCTCTGACCTTCGGCCATCGTGGTGTCTCCTTCGCGTCGACTGCGGTAACAGCCGACGAGTTCGGCGCCACGGTGGCCGACCCTCGCGGTCGTCGACCTACCAGGCGCTCGTCACACCACTTCTACCGACGTGACCAAGCGCTGCTCCGTTTCGTCCGTTGCACAAATTCGCAATCGGGTCCGCAAAACATCCGAGTTTCCACGAAAGCATTGGCCGCGCGCGCTCGCTCAGATCCGCCCCGGCCGACGAGCTTACGATCCCCCGGGCGGCGGGCGGCTCCCGCTCCGCCTCGCGAAGGAGCAGCGTCATGCCACACACGCAGAGTCGATGCCGCCGATCGTCCAATCCGCAATGGCCGTCCTATTGGCGGTCGACCGTTACCGACAACGGCTGCGGCGATCACGACAACGCTAGCTCGTCTTGGCTCTGCAGCCGCCGGGCGCCCTGGCGCGTGCTCCCGCATCTGAGCCTGCTGGTTGGAAAGCGGAACGTCGCTGGCGAAGAGCGCGTGGGCGCAGGACGTGCGGGCAGTTCGGCCAAGATAGGTCGTGCTGAGGTCGAATCTAGGTCGTTCTCCCGATTCGGTTAGGCGAGGGCGCGCGTAGCTTTGCCGATGTCAAGCGGCCAACTACAGAGGAGGACGGAAATGCCGCGTTACATGGTGCAGCGCTTCTTTCCCGAGGGGCTGCACATCCGGGTCGAGAACGGTGGCGCGGAGCTCTGCCGCGGGGTCGTCGAGCGCAACGCCGACGAGGGCGTTACGTGGATCACTTCGTTCGTCTCGGAGGACAAGACCCGCACGTTCTGCATCTACGACGCACCCACCCCTGAGGCGATCCGCAGGACGGCGGCTCGCAACGAGCTGCCGGTCGACGAGATCACCCGCGTGAGCGTGCTCGATCCGTACTTCTACTCATAACGAGGAGGACGAATGCTCCATCACCATTTGATCAAGCGGGCACTGGCCGGCGGTCTGGTGATTGCCGCGGCCGGCTTGCCGTCGGCCGCTGAGGCCATGCCAATCGGCGGAGGAGCGGCCGCTGTTCCTGTGGCCCCAGCCTCGAGCGGGCCGTCGGCTCAGCAGCAGCGCCTCGATCAGCTGCAGGGCAACGTCCAGGAGTGGTTTGCCGTTCACGGCCGCTTCCCCGCCTCGGCGGCTTTGACCGCTCCGGTTTCGACCGCCGCGGCAGCGACGTCGCCCCCGGGGTTCCGGTGGGATGACGCCGGGATCGGCGCCGCTGGGGCCACCGTGCTTCTGAGCGCGGCCGCGCTCGGGGTCGGTTTGACCCACCGCCGACGCCGCGCCGCCATCGGCTAAGACGCGGCGGGGAGCATCAGCCGGTCCCCGGGTCGGTCCGGTTGCCGGCGGTTGAAAGCTGAGCGCCGCGCGGGGATGATTTACATGGTGGGCTCGGCCGGGGCAACTGTTACTGGGCGTTTGTTTGAGCGCGTCGAGCAGCTCTCAGCGCTTCGGGACTGTCTTGCAGCGGTGAGGGAGCGCTCGCGCGGCCAGATGATTCTTCTACGCGGTGAGGCAGGGATCGGGAAGACGGCGCTGTTGCAGGCGTTTTGTGGCGAGCTGGGCCCGTCGGTCCGCGTTCTGTGGGCGGACTGCGAGCCGCTGTTGGCGCCACGGCCGCTGGGCCCGTTCCTCGATCTGGCCGACGACGTCGGCGGGGAGCTGAGCGAGGCCGTCGGCGCAGGTGCTAAACCCCACGCGGTCGCCAGTGTGCTGGTTGGCGAACTCGCTGACCGCGGACCGACCTCGGTAGTGGTCCTCGAGGATGTGCAATGGGCCGATGAGGCGACGCTCGATGTGTTGCGCCTTGTTGCTCGCCGTCTGTCCGAGGTGAGCGCGCTCCTGGTTGTGACATATCGCAGCGATGAGCTCGGCCCCTGGCATCCTGTCCGGGCGTTGATCGGTGAGCTTGGCGCTCGCCAGACGCTGGTGCGGATCTCGTTGTCGCCGCTGTCGCTTGAGGCGGTGACCGCACTGGCGGCTCCGTTCGGAGCCGATGCCGAGGCGGTCTGGGCGCGCACCGGCGGCAATCCGTTCTTCGTGACCGAGCTCTTGACGGGTGGTGATGCCGAGCTTCCGGAGACTGTCAGCGACGCGGTCCTCGGGCGCGCGGCTCGGCTCACAGAGCCTGCGCGCAAGCTGCTCGAGGCGATCGCGGTGGCCGGGCCGCTGGCCGAGTTGTGGCTGCTCGAGCGGCTCGTGGCCGACATGCCTGAGCGGCTCGAGCCATGCCTCGCGAGCGGCCTGATCGTGTCTGTTGGTGACACCGTTGCGTTCCGCCACGAACTCGCTCGCGATGCCGTGGCCGCCGCGATCAGCGATCATCGTCGACGGGCGTTGCATGCCGCGGCGCTCGAAGCGCTGTCCTCCCCACCACGGGGTGAACCTGAGCTGGCCCGGCTGGCTCATCATGCCGATGGTGCGGGCGACCGCGATGCGGTGCTACGCCTGTTGCCGGAGGCGGCGGCACGCGCGGCCAAGCTTGGTGCGCATCGCGAGGCGGCGGCGCTGTATGACCGCGCTCTGCGGCACGCCGACGCGCTGCCGATCGAAGAGCGCGCCCGACTGCTCGAGCGGCGAGCAGGGGAGTGCTGGTGCTTCACCGACTTCGAAGCGGCCGAGCGGGCCCAGCGCCAGGCGCTCGCCTGCTATCGCCAGCTCGACGATGAGCTGCGGCAGGGAGTCGCGCTTAGCTGGCTGTCCGAACTGGTGTGGCAGACCGGCTCACTTGCCGAGGCGCGGCGGATGGCGCTGCAGGCGGCCGAGCAGCTGGAGCTAGTTGAGGCTGACCGCGAGCGAGTGGCTGCCTACATTAAGGTCGCTCAGCTGGAACTCGCCGCCGAGAATCCCGCTGCGGCGCGTGGCTGGGCGGTGCGCGCTTCCGAGCTGGCTGAGGAGCTCGGTCGCCCGCGCTCGATCGTTGATGCGCTGACGACCATTGGTTGGGCGGAGTTCTTTACAGACCAGCCAGCTGGTCTCAAGAAGCTCGAGCGGTCGATCGAGATGGCAGAGGCCGCCGGCTTTGAGGGGGCTGTGGCGGGCGCGCACGTGATCGTCGCACGGACGGCGGCGCGGCTGCGGATGTACGACCTCGCCGACTGCCACGTGCGAGCGGGGCTTGAATATTGCGACGGCCGCGACTTCGATGTCTGGCGGTATTACCTGATCTCTTGGCAGTCCAAGCTGGCGCTTGCGCGCGGCGACTGGGAGGAGGCGGCGCGGCTCGCCGGGATCTGCCTCGGTGAGCCGTGTCCGTTCGCCCGCATCCACGCGCTGGTTGCGCTTGGCTTGGTGCGGTCGCGCCGCGGCGACCCCGATGTGTGGGGCCCACTCGACGAGGCGCTCCAATCTGCGCGCCCGCGGAACGAGTTCCAATGGATCGGGCCGGTCGCCGCTGCTCGGGCGGAGGCCGCCTGGCTGGAGGGGCGGCCCGCCGCGATCGCCGCCGAGCTCGAGCCGGCACTTCACTTTCCGATGCGCGCCAGCGATCCGTATGTGACGGAGCTCTGCTACTGGCGCTGGCGCGGCGGACTGGATCCTGACTTTCCCGCGGGCTCCGAGACCGACCCCCGCGCTCTCGAGTTCGCAGGCGAATGGCAGAAGGCCGCCGAGTCGTGGCGTGCGCTGGGCTGCCCGTATGAGACGGCGCTGGCGCTAGCAGACAGCGACGACCACGCAACCGTGCGCGAAGCAGTCGATCAACTCCATGAGCTTGGCGCCAGGCCGGCCGCCGCGATCGTCGCCCGTCGGCTGCGCGAGCAAGGCGTGCGTGGCATCCCGCGCGGACCACGCCCCAGCACGCGGGAGAACCCAGCGGGGCTTACTGCGCGCGAGCTCGACGTGCTCGCGCTCCTAGCCGGCGGTCTGCGCAACGCCCAGATCGCCGACCGCCTAGTCGTATCTGAGAGGACCGTTGGTCACCATGTATCAGCGATCCTGCGAAAGCTTGATGTCGGCACCCGCGGCGAAGCCGCCGCCGAAGCGATGCGGCGCGGGCTCGTCGTACCAGGCTAGGTGACCAATCCCGTCGCGGTGAGGCGACGCCGCCTTCCGATAGTCCCCCAAGATAGGCAGCGCCCAGCGCCAAATTAGGCGGTCCTCCCGATGCGCCCACCGCACGGCGGCCATACGTTGGCGGGATTGCAATTAGCCGGGAATGCCGATCCGAGGCCTGGTCGCTCATGGCTCGGGCCAGCAGCCCCGGGAGACGATTGGAGGCCGTAATGACGATGCTGTGTCGTCGGCTCCGCAGGCCTATTGGAGGCCGTGCCGCAGCCGCCGCACTTACCCTGGGTCTCGTTGCCGTGAGCCTCGTGTTCAGCTCACCTGCGAGCGCCCAGAGCAAGCCGTGTTCTGACGATGTGACGAGCGCCCCAACAGGCCCTGCGACCGTGTCGGCGGCATCCACGCCGTCCTATGGCAGGGTGCTGGTCGTCGGTTCCGGCGACTACGCCGGTTGCTCTCTGTACCTGCTCACCTCAGACCAGCTCCATGCGCTGAACGGCGCGCCGTTCGCGAGTAGCGACAACATGAACGCCTTAAAAATGCCTTGCGA
>JAFAZZ010000569.1 GCA_019239375.1 Solirubrobacterales bacterium
GATCGCTCCCACCACAGCGGCGTCGTCGTGCCGGCTATGCCTATGCCACGGTTCCGATAGTCGCGTCGACTGCGTGGTCGTCGTTGTCGGCGACCACTGAACTGTGTGCTCCGCACAACCGGCGGCTGCTGACAGACGACCGCCGGCTCGCGGCGCCGCGCTTCCCATGACGGCGAAGCGGCCTGCCGCCTGGCTTCGGGAACGTGGAGCGGAAGCGGCCCCGTCACTTGAGAGAACGCGGAGAGGTGCGTCGCGGCGGGATCTCCGGTCTCCGGCTGCGCCGCGAGGGTCGGGGCAGGAGGCGGGCGACTCGGCCGAGGCGTTTCGGCGCCTGGACGTCCGCCTGTGACATCCACAGAGCCGGCGGCAGGACACTGGGCTCGCGCTCGCCACCCTGCGCCCCTCACGGCGCGGATGATGGCCACGCTTGGGCCGGGCAGCGCAACACTACGCACAGCGCGATGGACTCAGAGGAGCAGCGTTCCGCCTACGGGCGGCGGTATATCGCGGTGACGGACCGGCTGTCGTCGACCTGCTCCGCGGCGACGGCGCGGACGATGATTCGCTGCAGCTGGCGGGCGACGGCGTCATCGCGGCCGTCATGCAGCGCGTGGACGGAGCCGCCGAGCTGGCTCGCGATCTCGTGGTCGGTCTCCGGCGACGAGGCTGGGATGGGGATGATGAGCTGGCCGACCAGCTTGAGGCTCAGCTCGGCAGCGGACCGGCAGCGATGCTGCACGCCTTGCCTGTCGACCTCGAGGAGCTGGCCGGCATCCTCGAGGGTGACCCCCTCAGCGTCGGGGGCCGCATCGACATCCGGACCGGTGCGGTGTGGGCTAAGGCAGCGATCGAATACGCCCTGGAGACCGGAGAGGAAGACGAGGACACCGCTGATGATCCCGAGCGGTGGCTGGCGGTCCACGGCGAGGGCTCACGCGAGGGCTACCGGGACATGGAGCTGTTCATCGCGTCCGTCGAGGATCCCGGCCGGGCCGAGCGCCTGGCCATCGCGATCAGAGGCCGCGGCGCGTTTCGCCGCTTCAAGGACGACCTTGCCCGCTCGCGCGGCGAGCTTGAGCGATGGCATACATTCTCCGCGGAGCGCCAGCGCGGCCGCGCGCGATCATGGCTCGCCTCGGCCGGCTACCGCGTGCTGCCGGTCGACCACCGCGATTCCTGAGAACGGGCCATCGGCGTGCTATCAGCCTGAGCGAGGCACATCTCCAGGCCGCGCGAGGGACGCCAGACACACGCTCGAGCGTGAGGCCGAGGGTGTCCTTCGATCGCTTTTGTTCCATCGGGCGTCGCGGGGCCTGCGAGCGGAAAGGCGACATTCCGTGTCCTGGCCGAGGGCGCCTTGACGTCGACGCGGCGCTCGCTTCCGTGGTGGGCTGCTCGCCGCCGCCGAGGTCGCTGACGCCGCCCCGGCCACCGCTCTCAGACCAGAGGGGCCGTGCTGCGCGAGGCTGCGGCGCTGCCCAGATTGTCGGGTAGGTCCGGCGCGTTGCCGTGCCGGACCTCCCTAGGAACCGGACGTGCCCGTTTCCGAGCATCCGGCTCGAGCAAGCCCTGATGGCGGGTGGGCGGGCTGCAGTGCCGGGCCGTTGCCACGGTGGCAGCGGAGGTGTACGAGACGGGGTTCGGCCTCGTCCGGGTTGCCGTGGTCCCACGTGACGTCAATCGTCTTGCGGGTGGTCGCCAGCCACACCTCCCAGTGGTGTGGGGTTTGTGGCAGGTCCTCGACGGGCGCGAGCATCGCCTTGCAGATCGCGCAGCGTCCGGCCTGGGCTCGGTGGAGCCACAGGGCGGTGTGGTTGATCGGCAGGGGACGTTTGCGCCGTCGCCCGGCCCAGTAGTCGGCGAGCGCGGGGTCGTCGGGTGACGCCCCGGGCTTGACGAGTGCGTGGCGGACGATGTTGGTCCAGGAGAACTTGTGCATGAAGGCGCCGCTGTTGCGGTCGCCGAACACCCAACGGTCCTGCCTGGGTTTGTTGAATTTGCCGAAGTACCTGGCTGTGACCCAGGTCGCCGGCTTGTTGCGGTGGCTGAACCGGGCCCATTTGTAGGTGAGCCCCCACAGGTAGTGATCCAGTCGGCCGAAGATCTCGGCCGATACCTGTGTCCGGTAGTAGGCGGCCCAGCCCCGGATGATCGGGTTGAGCCTTCTGATCACGATGCGAGCGTTAATCCCGCGCAGGGACCGCAGCTCGGTGCGCAGCCTTTCCCGGATCCGTCTGATGGCCGTCTTGCTCGGCTTGATCAGCGGCTTGCCGCGGTATCGGCGGACGTTGAACCCGAGAAAGTCGAAGCCCTCGTTGAGGTGGACGACGCGCGTCTTGTCCTCATTGAAGGCCAGACCTCGGGGTGTCAGCCATGCGGCGAGTCGCGCCTTGACCTCGAGCGCCTCCTGCCGGGAGTGGCAGAGCGCGACATAGTCATCGGCGTATCTGATCACGGTCGGGGAGCCCTTAACGACTCTCCCGGCGTTGGGGCCGGTCGAGTAGTAATGGACTCCGGCAGCCAGTTCCATCCCGTGCAGGGCAACGTTCAACAGCAGCGGGCTGACGACACCGCCTTGAGGGACACCGTCCTCGGTGCGGTGCAGCCTGCCCTGCTCGACCACGCCCGCCTTCAGCCATGCCTGCACCATCTCCTTCGCGGGAAAGGTGCCGAGCATGGCCAGGATGTGGTCGTGGGTGATGCGGTCGAACGCCCCGGCCAATCGGCGTCCAGCGCCCACAGCCGTTTCGAGCTCGGGCCCTTGACGACCTGGTAGACGGCCTGGATCGCGTCATGGCAGCCACGGCCGGGCCGAAACCCATAGGACCTCGGCTCGAATCTGGCCTCCCACTCGGGCTCCAACGCGCTGACGACCCGTGCCTGATGGCACCGATCGACGATCACGGGGACCGTGGCATCAAACTGCGCCTCCTGCAGCTCTGATTTTGGTTTGGAGTGGTAGGTGAATGGAGGTGGCGATCAGCTGCCGGCAGTGCTGCTCGACCTCGGGACCGTATGCGA
>JAFAZZ010000043.1 GCA_019239375.1 Solirubrobacterales bacterium
TGCGAACCTGAGTCAAGCCGTCCTGCACGAACTCAGCTTTAGACGGCAAACGCTCCGTCCGGCGAGGTATTCGCCGAGGTCCGCCGGATCCGCTCGGCTGTCCAGCTCGAGCCTCGGCGCTCGCTGGATCTTGCCGGTCGTCTCGCAAACACGTCACGTGCGAAACCGGTCGCGGATGCGCTCGGCCACATCCTCCGGCGTCAGGTCGACAGCGCCCTCCCAATGCAGCCGCTCAAGGAAGGTGGAGTCCGAGCGGTAGAACGGTTTGAGGTTCGACCGGCACGCGATCCGCAGGTTCAGCGGGTAGCCGGCCGTGCCGGGCGGTGCTCCGTACATCGCGAGGTTGAAGCTCTCGAAGCCCATATCGGCGTATGCGTTGAGTGTGATCGTCAGGCCTTGTGCCAACTCGGCTATGAGCGCGTCGTTGAGCTCTGCGGGCGAAGCGACACCGGGCACGAACGCTCGCAGTTCAGCGGGCGCGATCGGTGCGAAGCTGACCAGCCACTGGACAGTGCCCGAGTTGCACAGGTACCGCCGGCCGGACCGCCGCTCGGTGTCCAGGTAGTCGTCGAACCGCGCAGCCGGGACATCCGCCAACTGGCGCTGCAGCGTGGTCGGCGAGGGGTCGACGATCCCCTGCAGGTGAGGATGAAACAGCGAGCTCCCTGACGGGAGCATGTGGTTGGCGTTGATCGAAGACCACCGCGAGTCGGGGTCGGCCGCCATGACCGCGTTCGCGTAGTGCACCTGCGTTGAGAGGTTGTCCGCCATGAGGCGGTCGGTGATTTCCCCCAGCGGCAGGTAATGCAATCGTGATGAGTAGACCGAGACGCAGCTGTGTGATGAATAGGCGTGAAGATTCGAGAACAGGACGGCCTCGCCCTGAACCATCCGTCCCTCGGGGTGGATCGCCGGCGCAAGCTTGGGCGTGAGCCGGTCGATTCGCTCAGGACAGAACGGGCAACGTTCCTGGTTCTCCGCGGCGAACGCCTCCAGGTCGAAGTCGTTGGGCGGCATCAGCCCGCGGTTGGGCAGGATCCGCGAGGTGTGCCCGGTCAACGGGTCGACCCGGACGTCGATCTCGGCGCGAACCAGCTCACCCGACTCGGCCCCGACCATCTCCGCCACCAAGCGCCTCCGTTCGAGCTGCATCGCGACTAGACCGCTTCAGTCCTCACTCAGCTCCCGAGTGCAGCGCGGATCCGTTCCGCCATAGCTGCGAGATCCGCGTCGTCTGCCTCCTGCGCCTTCCGGAAATCGAGGTCCCCGATGTCATCAATCGGGACCAAATGGATGTGAGCGTGTGGCACCTCGACCCCGATCACGGCCACGCCCACTCGTTCCGCACCGCTCACCCGACGAATCGCATGCGCCACCGGTCGGGCGAAGACGAGAAATCCCGCGAGAAGCGAGTCAGGTAGATCGAAGACGTCGTCGATCTCCTGCTTCGGGATCACCAGGCTGTGGCCCGCGCGGATCGGCCGCACGTCGAGGAACGCCAGGAAGTCGTCGTCCTCTCGGAGGATGTGCGCCGGGATTTCCCGGTTCACGATCCGTGTGAAGATTGAGGGCATTGGGATCTCCTTAGTTGCGAAACGTTTCCGGCAATAACGCGAATCGGCGCATGTCCCTGAGCGGGTGCTGTGGAAGAGGCAAGAACTGGGTCAACACATCTGCCGTCAGCTGCAGCTGCTCATACACAGAACGTGCTACAGGAACCCCCGGGCCCTCGACAAAGTCCGCCGCAATCGCTGCGCAGCGTCGAAGCGATTCGGCAGCCGTGCGGCCGTCAAACTCGGCCGCGGCCACGTAGCCGCTCAACCACGCCACGTATGCCATTCCGCCGGGAACGAACTCAAGCCAGTTCTCGAATTCCAGCCTCAACCGTGCCCGCTCCTCCGGGAAACACCATGCATCCGACGGCCCGAGATTGTTCTCAGCCCATTGCCTAATAGCCCCCTCGCCGTCCCGAAAGGTGCCTAGTATCGCGACCCGATAGGCGCGCGCAGTCGCGGCCAGCCGAGACCACCAGTCGGGCGTCTCGGGACGGCCAGCAGGATCCGAATGGCGCGCCAGAAGCTCGCATACTCCCGCGGCCTCGAGTAGCCGGAATTCAGCCAGAAGGATGCGGACCGCTGCATACCGGTCGTCACCAGGCGCTTGAGCCATCAGACCCACAACATAGGCGACCGCCGCCTGTAGGGCAGACAACGCCGCCGCCAGGCCGGCGCAGCGGATTCTCCGCTCCTGCCTTCGCGACAGCGGAGCTACCCGAGCACCCGAGGGCACTCCGTTTGATGAAATGCACGACGCGGAGGCATCGGCACGTGTGTCGGGACCAGGCGGATCGAGCAATCTCC
>JAFAZZ010000179.1 GCA_019239375.1 Solirubrobacterales bacterium
GGCGAGCCTGAATGTCCGCGTTGGCCACCGAGATATCAGGGTCGATCCCCGAGCCTGAGCTGTTGGCCGCGTCGACCGGGACCTTGGCCGCCGTGAGGCCAGGGTTGTAAGGCCCTTCGAGCTGCAGGTAAGCCTTGAGGTTCGCGGCGATCGCCTGCTCGGTGGCAACGTTGTTGGGTCCGAGGTTCGAGAAGGCGGTCGACGCGGCGTTGTTGGGCGGCGTGGTGGCCGAGGGCCGGGTCTGGAAGTAGCGGGGATCGGGGTTGGTGACCGGGTTGCCGCTCTTGTCCACCTCCGGCTTCCCGTTCTTGACCGCCTGCGTGGTGAAGTTCTGGCCAATGATCTTGGAGCCGACCAGCTTGCCGTTCACGTGGACCTGCTGGCCGTTGGCGTTGCCCGGGAAGGCGACCTGGCTGATCCCGGTGACGACGAGCGGATAGACGATCCCGCAGAACAGGGTCAGGACAAGGACACCGATGACGGAGGTGAGGATGTCGCGCCGCATCTCAGTACAGGTGATTGGTCAGGCCCTGCACGACCGGTCCGAGGAGCAGGGCGGGGAAGAAGGTCAGCGCTCCGACGAGGATAATCACGCCGATCAGCAGCACCACGAACGTGGGGTTGTCGGTGCGCATCGTGCCCAGACCGGCGGGGCTGATTCGCTTCCCGGCCAGCGTGCCGGCCACCGCGAGCGCGAACAGGATCGGGGCATAGCGCGCGAAGAGCATCGTGAAGCCTCCGAGCAGATTCGCGAACGTGATCCCGTGCGAGCCGATATTCGTTCCGTTCGGCTGGACGAACCCGGTGTAGGCGGCGAACGCCGATCCGTTGTTGTTGGCCTGAGACAGGTAGGCGTAGAACGTCTCGGAGAAGCCTTGTGGACCGGTGGCGGCGGCCGAGATCGAGGCACGTCCGGCGTGGCTGGCGGTGGCCAGCGCCGTCGAGAAGAGCGCGGCCAGGGGCGTGATGAGCAGACCGATAGCCACGAGCTTGATCTCCTTGGCCTCGATCTTCTTGCCCAGGTACTCGGGCGTACGGCCCACCATCAGCCCGCCGATGAACACGGCCAGTAGGACGTAGAGGAGGATCGAGTAAAGCCCGGTGCCGACGCCGCCGAAGATCACTTCGCTGGCGGACAGGTTGGCGAACGGCACGGCGCCGCCGATGCCGGTGAAGGACTCGAGCGCGCTGTTCACCGCGCCGCACGAGGTGACCGTGGTGACCACGTCGAACAGCGCCGAGCCCGCGATCCCGAAGCGCTGCTCCTTGCCCTCCATGTTGCCTCCGCCCGAGCCGGCGATCACCTGGGTGTGCAGTCCGGCGGCGTGCTGGGCGGGCGAGCCATGCGCTTCGGCGATGTACGCGACGCACGCCGCGCCGATGAACATCACCATCATCGTCGCGTAGATGGCGTACCCCTGCCGTCGGTTTCCCGCCGTTCGGCCGTACATGAACACCAGGGCGGCGGGGATGATCAGCACGCTGAACATCTCGACGAAGTTCGTGAAGCCGGTCGGGTTCTCGAACGGGTGCGCGGAGTTGGTGTTGTAGAAGCCGCCGCCGTTGGTTCCCAGCAGCTTGATCGCCTCCTGCGAGGCGACCGGGCCCATGGCGATCTGGTTGGCCAGGCCGGTCGGACCGTTGAAGCTCAGGTAATGCGAGAAGTTCTGGGTGGCGCCCTGGAAGACCAGCACGAGGGCGATGACGAAGGCCATCGGCGTCAGCACCCACAGCACGGTCCGGACCAGGTCCTGCCAGAAGTTGCCGAGGCTCTTACCGCTGCGGCTGATGATTCCTCGGATCAGCGCGACGGCGACGGCGATGCCGACGCCCGCCGACAGGTAGTTCTGCACGGTGAGCCCCGCCATCTGGCTGAAGTAGCTCATCGTGGTCTCGCCGCCGTAGTACTGCCAGTTCGTGTTGGTCAGGAACGACGACGTGGTGTTGAAGGTCACGTTCCACGGCGCGGAGGTGAAGTGCTGCGGGTTCAGCCCGGTCCAGTTCCACAGTGTCTGCGTGCGGAGGATGAAATAGAGGAGCAGCCATCCGGCGAGCGAGAACACCAGCAGGCTCTTGGCGTAGGCCTTCCAGTCCTGCTCGCGCGTCGGATCGACCCGCATGATTCGGTACAGCACCTGCTCCGGGGTGCGAAAGAGCGGGTCGAGGAACGTGCGCTCGCCCGCGTAGACGGCCGCCATGTAGCGGCCGAGCGGCATGGCCAGCGCGGTCAGGATCGCGACGAACAGGAAGATCGTCAGCCAGCCGAGGAAGGTCATGTCAGAACTTCTCGCCGCGGAGAAGTGCGTACAGCAGGTAGAGGCAGACGAGGGCCGAGGCGATCAGACCGAACAGGTCGGCGCCGCTGATCGAGGCGACGGTGAACGTCATATCGCGTCGATCCCGCGGACGAGCGCGATGAGCACGGCGAACATCAGCACTCCGAGCAAGATGGCTAGAACGTCCATGGGCAGATCCTGCCTCGCGGGAAGTGAAGAGCCCATTCAGAAAGGGCATGGCGCCATACAGATGTTGTGAAGACGGGGCTGTGCACCGCGGCATCACGGGTGCGTCAACCGCCCGCATCTCGGCTAATCTGAGGCTGAATGGGCCGGAACTCGCGAGCAAGTCTCGCTGGCATCGTCTCCCTGGGTAGGGGGCTCCCGGATGGCTGGCCCACCGCGTAAGCGGATCTTCCACGAGGCGGCCCACAAGACGGCCGAGGCCGAGCGCGAGCTGCCCGTCGAGGCGTCCGACGGGGTCCGCTCAGGACAGCGACCGCTGCATAAGCGCAGCTTCAACGAGGCGGCCCACAAGCTCGGCTACTGGGCCCCGCCGGGGGCGAGCGCATCCGAACTCGAATCGGAAGCGACGCGGCGGCGCTTCGAGGCGTTGGCCGACGCCAACCGGGACGTGATCGCCCACGGCAGCAAGACAGTGCTCGCGCTCGGGGCCCTTGGCGTCGTTTACGGCGACCTCGGCACGAGCCCGCTCTATACCGATCAGGCGATCTTCACCAATTACCACGCCACCGCCCAGGTGACCGCACTGAACGTGTTGGGGACCGCCTCGCTCATCTTCTGGGCGCTGACCGTGATCGTGTCGATCAAGTACGCGGGGTTCATCATGCGCGCCCACAACCGCGGCGACGGGGGAATAATGGCGCTCACCGCGCTCCTTCATCGCAGCCGCCTGCCGCGCGCGACGTCGCTGGTGGTTCTCGGGATCTTCGGGGCCGCGCTGTTCTTCGGCGACGGCATCGTCACTCCCTCGATCTCCGTGCTCGGAGCGGTCGGGGGTCTGTCCGTTGTCTCCACCGCGCTCACCCATCTCGTGGTGCCGCTCGCGCTGATCATCCTGATCGCGCTGTTCGTGCTCCAGCGCTTCGGCTCGGGCACGATCGGTTGGCTGTTCGGGCCGGTGCTGCTCCTGTGGTTCACCACGATCGCCGTGTTCGGCCTCGCCCAGGTGGTGAGGGATCCGGCCGTGTTCCAGGCGCTGTCGCCCAGCTGGGCGGTCAGGTTCATGGTCCACCATGGCGCGGCGGGGTACCTCGTCCTCGGGGGTGTGGTGCTGTCGGTGACGGGTGCCGAGGCGCTGTACGCCGACCGTGGTCACTTCGGCGCGAGCGCGATTCGCCTCGGGTGGTTCGCCGTGGCGATGCCGGCGGTGGTGCTCGACTACCTCGGGCAGGGCGTCTGGATCCTGCATCACCCGCAGGCCACTAACGACGCCAGTACGTTCAACCCGTTCTTCCAGATGCTTCCGCACGCGGCGCTCTGGCCGATGGTGCTCCTGGCCACGGTGGCCACCGTGATCGCCTCGCAGGCGGTGATCTCCGGGACGTTCTCGGTGGCGCGGCAGGCCGTGCAGCTGGGCTTCCTGCCGCGCTTGGCCATCCGGCACACCTCCCGCGTCGAGGGTCAGATCTACGTTCCGATCGTCAACTGGGGGCTGTGCGTCGGCGTGGTTGTGCTGACGCTGGTCTTCCGCAGCGCCAACAAGCTGGGCGACATCTACGGCGTGGCGGTGACCGGAACCTTCATCCTCAACACGCTCCTGTTCCTCGGCGTCGCCCGGCTGCTGTGGGGGACGCCGCGGCGCCGCCTGGCGCCGATCGCGATCCTGTTCCTGACCGTCGAGGTCGCGTTCTTCAGCGCCAACATCGCCAAGATCGCCAACGGGGCATGGCTTCCGCTCGCCATCGGGCTTGTTTTCGCGGCGGTGATGATGACCTGGTATCGCGGCCAGAAGGTGGTCACGAGCAGGCGCATCGCGCAGGAGGGGTCGTTGAGCGAGTTCCTCGAGGGCTTGGCCGACCGCAAGCCGCCGCTGGTCCGGGTGCCGGGCGTGGCCGTCTTCCTCAATCCGAGCAAGCAGACGACACCGCTCGCGCTGCGCGCGGAGGTGGAGCATCTCGGCACCCTGCACGAGCGGGTGGTCGTCGTCTCGATCGACACGGTCAGCATCCCCTACGTAGACCCATTCGACTGCCTCGTGGTCGAGAAGCTCGGGCGTGGCCTGTTCAAGATCCTCCATGTCACGGCCCGGATCGGCTATCGCGACCGGATGAGCGTTCCCGACGTGCTTGGGATGGCGCGCAAGCAGGGCCTGCTCGAGCGCAACCTCGACCTCGAGCACGCCTCGTACTTCCTCTCGCGGATCAGCATCATTCCCAGCGCCACGAAAAAACCGCTGCTCGCCCTGCGCCAGAAGGTGTTCATCACGATGGCCCGGAACGCAGCGAGCCCGGTCGATCACTTCGACCTGCCGCCGGACCGGACCGTAATGATGGGCTCGCAGGTTGCCCTCTGACCCTGCCCGCGCGAGCCCCCGAGCTCAGCCGGCGAATCGATAACCCACGCCTGGATCGGTCCGGATGTACCGGCGGCCCTCGGCGGGCTCGATCTTGCGACGGAGGTTGGCGATGTGCGCGCGGAGCACCTGCGTGTCCTCACCGTAGCCGGGCCCCCACACCGACAGGAGCAGATCGCGGTGGGTCAAGAGCCGGCCCCGGTTGCGCACCAGCTGGCGCAGCAGGTCGAATTCAGTCGGGGTCAAATGCACCTCCTGACCATCGACGCGCACGCTCCGGCGCGCCAGGTCCACCTCGAGTCCGTCCACCCGGAACTGCGCCTCCTCGGGATCGGGCGTGGTCCGCCGGAGGTTCGCCTGCAGACGCGCGACCAGCTCGCGGGGGCCGAACGGCTTGGTTATGTAGTCGTCGGCACCGGCGGCCAGGGCCCGCACCTTGGCATCCTCGTCGCCCACCGCGGACAGGACGATCAGGGGAATCTCGGTCCATTCGCGCAGGCGCCGGCACAGCTCGACGCCGTCCATGTCGGGCAGGAGCAGGTCGATGATTCCGGCATCCGGATGCTGGAGCGCCGCCAGGTCGAGCGCCTCCTCGCCGGTGGCGGCGGGCAATGCCTCGAATCCGGTCTCGCGCAAGATCACGCGGAGTGCCCGGAGGATCTGGTGCTCGTCGTCGACGACCAGGATGCGGGGACGGGGCAGGCCGCTCACGTCGATAGCGGTGCGGCGGGCTCACGATGGCGGTCAGACACGGCCGGCTCCTCGATCGGCAGCGAGACCATGAAGCTCGACCCCTGTCCCGGGAGTGAGTCGACCGAGATCGTCCCGCCGTTGGCCTCCACGAATCCCTTGGCGATCGCCAGGCCGAGCCCCGAACCGGTCCAAGCCTCGCCGCTCGAGGCCGGACGAGTGGGGATCCGATAAAAGGGCTCGAAGATCCGGACGCGCTCGGCTGGCCCGATGCCCGGGCCCTGGTCGACCACACGCACGACCACGCGGGAGCCGCTGCGGCGCGCGTGCACGGACACGGGCAGCCCGCCCGAGTAACGCAGCGCGTTCTCGAGCAGGTTGGCAAACGCCCGCTCGAGGTGGGCGCCATCGGCGCGCACCGGCGGGACGTCGGGGTCGATGGCGATTCGCACCTGCCCGGCGGACTCGGGCAGCCCGTCGCGCGCGGCGAGCACCACGTCCTCGAGCGAGATCCAATCGCGGCGGGGCTCCGCCCGGCCGGCCTGGAGCCTCGAGAGGTCGAGCAGCTTGTCGACCAGGCCGGCCAGCTTCTCGCCCTCCTGGACCACCGCCGCGCTCAGCTCGGTCCGCTCGCTCGGGCTCACCGAGCCGGTGCCGAGCGCGTGGCCGGCGGCCACGATCGCGGTCACCGGGGTTCGCAGATCGTGCGAGACGGCGCGCAGGACCGCGGTCTTGACGTCATCGCTGCGCCGCAGGGCCGCCGTCTCGACGGCCTCGGCCTGGAGCGCGTCGCGGCGCAGCGCGATGGCCACCAGCGCCCCGAGCGCCGGCACGACGTGCGTGAGCAGCCGCTGCTCGGCATCGGCACTCAACCCGGTGGGTACGAGCAGCGTGGCGACCTGCGTCCCGTCGGCACCGCGGAGCGCCAGGGCCTGCCGGCGCTCATCGCCCGCCCTCACCCCGAGCTCGATCGACGCGGAGCTCAGCCCGAGCGCTTCGGCGACCCGCCGTGCCGTCGCGGCGAGCGCGTCCGCGGTCTCCGAGCCGGCCAGCAGCTCCCGCGCAAGCGCCGCAGCCAGGTCCGCCTCGGCCCGGCGCCGGTCCGCCTCGAGCGCACGGCTGCGGGCCACATCGGCGATCGTGCTGACCGCGACGGCGACGGTGGTGAAGGCCCCGAGGGCCACCCAGTTGCGGCTGTCGGCAATCGTGAAGCGGCCGACCGGAGGGAGGTGGAAGAAGTTGAACGCGGCGGCGCTCAGCAACGCCGCGGCGAGCCCGAGCGGCAGACCCCAGTAGGCGGCGACCACCAGCACCGCAGGCAGATAGACGACGCTCAAGGAGACAACCGGCGCGAGGCCCTTGAGCGCATAGATGGCGGCGGTGGCCGCGGCCACCGAGCCGACCGAGACGGCGATGCCGAGCCTGAGCTCTGGCCTGGAGGCGCGCAGCGTCCCCGGCCGTTCGGAGGGGAGCACGCGCGGCTCCGAGCTCACGCCGTGCCCGTGCTCCCGTATGACCCAGGCGGCGTGCCGCTCGACTGCGCCTGAGCGATCTGCTCGAGCAACGCGGCGGGACTGGTGCCGCCGAGCACGCGCAGGCGGGGAAGGCGGTAGGGATCCTCTGAGGGGGTGGCCCAGCCCGGGATCACGGTCGTGGAGCCCACGTAGCCGGCGGCCTTGACCGCTGCGATCACCGTCGCGTTGTAATGCCCCGACGGGTAGCAGAACCAGTTCACGGGCACGCCGTAGCGCCGCCGCAGGATCTGCCGCGCCGTGTCGACCTGGTAGTGGAGCTCGCTGGAATCGAGCGCGATGAGGTCGGCGTGGCTGATCCCCTGGGTGTCGAGCTCCCAGCCGGCGGCGAGCAGGCCTCGGACCTGCGCATCGGTGAGCCCGCCCTGCGAGGGCGGCAGGCCGCTCAGCTGGATGTTCTCGTTCCCGACCCACCCGAGCTGCTTGAGGACGGGCATCGCGTGGGTGTATTGCGAGGCGTAACCGTTGTCAAAGGTCAGCACGACCGGCTTGCCGGGGCCCAGGGGCACGCCGCGCGTCCAGTAGGCCTCGAGCTGGTCCATGGTCACCGCGTGCCAACCGGCGGCCTTGAGTGCCTGCATCTGGGCGGTGAACTCCTCGGCGGGGACGTACAGGCCGGGGTACGGTGCGCCCGCCGGCGGCGGGTTGATGACGTGATACATGAGCACCGGGACCGTCGCGGTGCCGGGTTTGCCGGTGGCGACGCCGGTCACGGTGGAGTGGGGAGTCCTCGACCTCGAGGATCCGTGCCCAGTCCGGGCCGCCCGGGCGGCGCCGGCCTGGTGCCCGGAGGTCGTAGCGGGCGACTGCGCGTGCTGATCGGACGTCTTGCCGCCGGTTCCGGCGAGCGCGATCGCGGTGGCGGCCAGGGCAACCACCAGCAGCGCGCCTACGGCGATCAGCCGGGCGCGGCGCGCACGGGCGCGGCGCGCCCGCTCCCTGGCGAGCCGCCGGGCACGGATCTGCTGCTCGTTCATGAGCCCACGAGCGTACCCACCGCGAAGGCGAAATACAGGACGACGAGCGCGGCGCCGCCGCCGCGCCACATGCCGCCGGGACGGGTGAGCAGGCTCAGCGTGACAAGCGTCGTCGCGATCAACCAGCCGAGCTGGAGCTTGCCGAGCGTGGTCACCGCGGCCAGCGTCACGAACAGCGACGGGATGATCACGCCGGCCGCCAGGTTGATCGTGTTGCTGTTGAATGCTTCTCCGACCAGCGCGGCGCCGCGGCCAGCCACGCCCAGACGGACTGCGGTGACGGCGTTCGGGATGCTGGTCAGCGGACCGAGGATCAGCGCGCCGAGCACCGCGCTCGAGATGTGCCAGTGGTCTCCCAGACTGAGCGCGGACTCCACCATCCCTGCGCTGCCCGCGATGATCAGCGTCAGGTCGACCACGATCAGCCCGAACAGGTGATGGGTGGGGTTCGTCGAGGCGGCGGTCGGGCGTTCAGGGCCGGGGTGCTCGTGGAGGGCTCGGCCCAACCGCGCCGCGAGCGAGCGCGGCTTATGAGCCAGCCGGTCGAGCACGCGGGCACCCACGATCACCAGCGTGAGGTACGGGAGCAGCACCACGGCCGACATGCCCGCCGCCGCCGCCGGGGCCAGCCAACCCAGGAGCAGTGCGCCGGCGAGCAGCGTCACGAGCAGGCCCACCGTGCCCTCAATCAGCAGGACCTCCCGCGGCAGCCTGACCCGCCCGGCCACCAGCGCGCTCAAGCCGATCATCGCGGCGAGGTTGAAGCCGTTGGAGCCGACCAGAACTCCGATGCCGACGTCGTGGGCTCCCTTGATCAGCGCGAACAAGGCCGAGGAGATCTCAGGGCCGTCGGCGGCGACCGCGGTCAAAAGTCCGATCAGCGCCTCCGGAAAGCCGAACCGGACGCCGAGGCGGTCCAGCCGCCGCGCGAACAACCGGGCGGCCCCGAGCGTGACGGCCAGCGAGACGAGAAAGAGCGGGACTGCGAGGGCGGGGGACATCGGGCTCCACGGTCGGCGAGGAGCGCCGACCAGGCTTCCCGGCTCACCTCGAGCGCACGTTAGCGCAAGGCCATTCCCCGAGTGGAAGGAGTCCGGAGAGCCGCGGCGAAAGGCACGAACCATGCTGCTCAGACGCCGCACTCCGCAGATCGACACCCGCCCGATTCCCGCCGCCCAGGGCTTCGAGCACCTGGCCGGCGAATCGATCGCCGTCCTCAGATGGCTCAGGGCGAACCAGGTCGAGTTCGTCCTCGTCGGACCCGTGGCCGCGGCCATCCGCGCCGGCGGCGGGGAATCCGGTGCGGTGGCGATCGTCCCGGCGCCCTATCGCCGCAACTTCGAGCGCCTCCGGCGCGCCCTCGAGGCCGCGCATGCGAGGCCGCGCGGCGACGGCGTCGGCAAGCCGAACCGCGAGGCCCGGCCGGCCAAGATGACGTTCGACGCGGGCGCCGGCGGGGAGCGGTGGATGCTCGGCACCGGTCAGCACTACCTGGACGTGGAGGGGCGGCCGAGCGGGACGCCTGGCTACCAGGAGCTCCTCTACGAGGCCGGCCGCTTCGAGCTGGCCGAGGGGCTGAGCGTCGACGTCGCCTCCCCGGAGGACATCGAGCACTACGACCAGCTTCGCCGCACCGGCGCGGCGCCCGAGATGCGGATTACGCGCGGCGCGCCGCGCGAGCAGCTGGAAGCGCACTAGCCGGCGGCGTGTCACCCAGCCCCAGGAGGTTGACGTCCGGGGTAATTGCGCCGGGGCGTACTAGGCTGAGCGAATGCCGATGCGCGCCCGGAACGCGACGCTGGGGGCGGTTGCCTGCGTGACGCTCCTAGCGCTGATGTGGTTCGCCGCCTTTCACCTCGGCTTCTTCAGGCACCTCGACCAGTCGATCTACCTGCAGTTCGTCGACCTGAAGGCTCACGGCCGGATCGCGTCGATCGCGGAGCACTTCGTGCGGCTGTTCGACGTGAACCCCTACGCCTACCTGGTCCTGGCGCCGCTCGTGCTCGCCCTACTTCGGCGACGGCCGTGCGTCGTGCTTGCGGTTGCGGCGATCGTTCTCGGCGCGAACGTGACCACGGAGGTGCTCAAGCACGTGCTCGCGGCGCCGCGGCCGGGCTCGCTGTTCGCCGGCGGAGTGTCATCGCTGCCCCCCGCCTCCTGGCCGAGCGGCCATTCGACCGCGGTCATGGCGCTGGTGCTCGCGTCGGTGCTGGCCGCGCCGGCTCGCCTGCGTCCTGTGGTCGCGGCGTTGGGGGCGTCGCTGGGTATCGCCGTCGGTTACTCGCTACTGGCTACGGGGACGCACTACCCGAGCGACGTGCTTGGCGGGTTCCTAGTGGCCGCGACCTGGGCCCTCTGCGCGGTAGCCGCGCTGCTCGCCTCCGAACGCTGGCGCTCCAGTCCACGTCGGAGCCACGACCGGGTGTCGATCCGGTCGGCGCTCGGCGCCCCGGGGGCGGTGGTGGTGGCGGCGCTCGTATTCAGCTTGGTCCTCGTGGGGGTCCGGACGCACGAGGTCGTCTCCTACGTCCAGGCTCACCGGGGGTTCGTGCTCGGTGCCGCTGGGATCGCGGTACTCAGCCTCAGCCTGTCCACCGCCGTGGTGCTGAGCGTCCGCCGCTAGGTGTCCGCTACGCCCGGTAGCGGCCTGGCTCCCACAGCGGCTCCTCGCCGCGATTGGCGCCCCGGCTCAGGATGAACAGCAGGTCCGAGAGCCGGTTCAGGTAGCGCACGACCTCCGGCTCGAGCTCGTCGCCGCAGGCTATGGCGAGCCGCTCGGCGCGGCGGCACACGGTCCGGCACACGTGGAGCTGGGCGGCGGCGTTCGTTCCCCCCGGGAGGACGAACGACTTGAGCGGTGCGAGCGTGGCGTTGACCTCGTCACAGCGCGCCTCGAGCCACGCCGTCTGGTCGGGAACCACCCGCAGGCGTTCGCGCTCCGGGTCGGGTGGCACCGAGATGTCGGCGCCCACGTCGAACAGGTCGTTCTGGATCCGCCGCAGCCACGGCGCATACTGCGCCGGCAAGTCGTCGACTGTCAGGGCAACCGCGATCTGGGCGTTCAGCTCGTCGACAGTGCCGTAGGCCTCGATCCGGGGATGCGTCTTCGGCACCCGGCTCATGTCGCCCAGATGGGTCTCGCCCGAGTCGCCCAGGCGCGTGTAGATCCGGGTGAGGTTGACGGTCATGCGGTCGCGCCCGAGTCTAATGCTGCCGCGCTACGATGCCAGCAATTCGAGGTCGGTGGTGATGGGAAGCCGGTGTGATTCCGGCGCGGACCCGCCACTGTGATCGGGGACGCCGGTCGCATCGAAGCCACTGGCTGACGTCGAGTCAGCTGGGAAGGCGCGAGCGGTAGGCCCGAAAGCCAGGAGACCAGCCTCCGACCACAAAGCCGACAGCCCTCGTGGAAAGGGGTGGCCCTCATGCATCGCAAGATCCTCGTCGCGCTCGCGGGAGCGCTCGTCCTCGCTCTGGCGGCCTCTGGCGCGGCGCTCGCCGTCGGCACGGGAGCGGCCGTGAACGTTCAGGTCAAGAGCCTGACCAAGACCCTGCTGGGGCCGAGCACCGTGCACGGCGAGAAGGGCTGGATCACCAAGGGTGGCACCCCGCACGGCAAGTGCTCGGGCAACAGCGCAGCCGGCGCGCTCGACGCCGCCACGCACGGCAGGTGGACCGGCAAGTACTACGCCTCGGTGCCGGGCATCTTCGTGACGTCGATCCTCGGGGTGAAGCCAACCGGGTCGCATTTCTGGGGCGTATTCGTCAACGGCAAGTCCTCGAGCGCCGGAATCTGCGAGATCAAGTTGCGCGCGGGGGAGCGGCTGCTGTTCAAGATCGTCAAGTGAGGCTGCGCGGCGCGCGACTCCCATGAGCCGGAGCGTTGCCCTCACGGCGGGCGCGATCGTCGCGGCGGTCGCGCTCGCCGGCTGCGGCCTCGGCGCCGGCAAGGGCACCTCAGGCGTCACGCTGACCGTCACCCGGGACTTCGGTGGCGCCCCCGTCGCGTCCGTCGCCGCGGGGCACGTCGCAGGCGCGCAGACCGTGATGCGCATGCTCGAGCGATCCTTCCGCGTCACCACGCGCTACGGAGGTGGGTTCGTCCAGTCGATCAACGGCCTGTCCGGCAGCGCGTCCCGGCGCGACTGGTTCTACTACATCAACGGCGTCCAGGCAGCGCTGGGCGCGGCGGGCACCGCGGTCCATCACGGCGACCGGATCTGGTGGGACCTGCACGACTGGACGGCAACGGATTCGATCCCCGCCGTGGTCGGCTCGTTTCCCGAGCCGTTCCTGCACGGGAAGGGGGGCAGGCGGTGGCCGACGACCCTCGCGTGTGCGCCGGACACCAGGTCGGCATGCCAACGGGTCGCCTCGGAGCTCAAGGCGGTCGGCGTACCTGCGGCCACGCAGGTGATCGGTAGCGCCTCCGGCACCGACTCGATCGCGGTGGTGGTCGGGACGTGGAAGGACGTGCAGGGGCAGCTGGCCGCCAGGCTGATCGGGGACGGACCCGCTTCGAGCGGGATCTACGCAAGGTTCACCGGTGCGGCCGGCGGGACGCTGGATTTGCTCGATCCAAAAGGTCACGTCGTACGCACCCTGGGATCGGGGGCGGGGCTGATCGCGGCCACCGCTCAGGGCTCCGCCGCCCCGACTTGGCTGATCACCGGCACCGACGCCGCCGGGGTGTCCGCGGGGGCGGCCGCGCTCGCGCCGGCAAGGCTGCAGAACCACTTCGCGCTCGCCGTCCAAGGCGCCACCAACCTGCCCCTGCCGCTGGAGGCGGCCAGTTGATCTACCGCCGCCGCGCCAGCCCGCTGCATGCCGCGCGCGCCGGCGTCGGCTGCGCGTACTGCCTTGCTCTCGCGCTGGCGGCGCTCGTGCTGCCGGCTCCCGTGACCTTAGCGGCGCTCGTGACGGCGATCGCCGGCATCGCGGCCGGCGCCGGGGTGGGACGGGAGCTGCGCCGAGCGGCGCGCCTTGCGCTGCCGCTCGGCTTGCTGGTCATGGCGGTCAACGCGCTCGTGGTGCGCGACGGCCTGACCGTGATCGCCCGGTTGGGAGACCTCCCCGTGCTCGGCCAGACCGACATCACCCTCGAGGCGACGGTGGCCGGCGGCGTGCTCGGGCTGCGGGCGATCGCGCTGATCCTGTGCGCCGCCCTGTACACCGCCGCGATCGACCCCGATGAGGTCCTCCGGCTGTTCCGGCGCTTCTCGTTTCACTCAGCGCTGACCGCGACGCTGGCCACCCGGATGGTCCCGCTCCTGGCCCGCGACGCCCGCCGGCTCGCCGATGCCCAGCGATGCCGGCCCGGCCGGCCGCCGTCGCGCGTCCAGATCATGCGCGCGGCCTCGTCCAGCGTGCTCGACCGGGCGCTCGAGGTGGCCGCCGCGCTCGAGGTGCGCGGTTACGGTGCAGCGCGCCGCGCCCCCCGCAGCACCGCGGCAAACAGGCCATGGTCGCGTCACGATCTGAGCTTCACGGCCTCGGCGCTGGCCATCGTGGCGCTGGCCGTCGGCGCCCGCGTGGCCGGGCTGTCGCGGTTCGAGTCAGCCCCGGCGCTCCACGTGCCGGTGGGGCCGGCGGGGGTGGCCGTCGCCGTCGGGCTGGTGGTGCTCGCGCTGGTGCCGTTCGCGGCCCGGAGGGGGATCGAGCCGTGAGCGTCCTCTCGCTGGACCGGGTGACGTACTCGTATCCCGGCGCCGCGGCGCCGGCGCTGCTCGACGTCGGGATTGCGGTCGCGCCCGGCGAGCTCGTCGTGCTGGCCGGGGCTTCGGGCTCGGGGAAGTCGACGCTGCTGCGCGTCGCCAACGGGCTCGTGCCGCACTTCCACGGCGGCGTGTTCGCGGGCCGCGCGAGCGTGGCCGGGATGGACACGCGCGAGCACGGCCCCGGCGAGCTGGCCCGTGCCGTCGGCACGCTATTCCAGGATCCGGAGACGCAGGTGGTGATGGGGACGGTGCGGGCGGAGCTCGCGCTGCCGCTGGAGAACCGGGGTGAGCCGATGCCGGCTGTCGCGCGCGGGGTCGAGGAGGTGGCCCTCGCGCTCGGGATCGCCGATCTGCTCGATCGTCCCACCGCTGAGCTGTCCGGTGGCGAGCTGCAGCGTGTGGCTCTCGGGGCGGCGGTAGTGGGCCGGCCACAGCTGATCCTGCTTGACGAGCCCACCTCGCAGCTCGATCCGGTGGCCGGCGATGAGCTGATCGCGCTCCTCAGACGCCTGGGCGAGGACTTCGACACGGCGATCGTGCTTGCCGAGCACCGGCTCGAGCGCTGCCTGGGCTTCGCCGACCGGGCGATCGCCATGTGCGCCGGCCGGGTGGTGTGCGACGCGGCTCCCGGCGAGTTCCTGACCTGGGCGTGCGCCGAGGCGCCGGAGCTGGCGACCCCGGGCGCCCGGTTGTTGTCTGGCCTGGGGCTTGCGCCCGCCGCGGGGGTCAAGGCAGCGCGTTCTGCGCTGCGGGCGCACGGGCTGCTGCGAAGCGCCGAGCCCATCGAGGGCGGCGCCTCCGGCGGGCCTGACCACGAGACGGTTCGGCGCGCCGGAAACAGCGCTCTCAAGTTCGACCGCGTCTGGCATGAGCTCGATCGCGGCCCGACCGTTCTCCGCGGGGTGTCGCTGTCGCTGCGCCGCGGCGAGCGCGTGGCGCTGATGGGGCGCAACGGGGCAGGCAAGTCCACGCTGCTGCGCCACGGCGCCGGGCTGATGCGCCCGACGCGCGGGAAGGTCACGAGCACCGGGAGGGTGGCGCTGCTGCTCCAGAACCCGACCGACTACCTGGTCCACGACCAGGTGGCCCAGGAGGCCTCGCCGGTCGCGTTGGCCACCGTAGGGCTCGGCGATCCGGGGCTGCGCGAGCGCCATCCGCGTGACCTCTCGGGCGGCGAGAAACAGCGGCTGGCGCTGGCCATCGTGCTCGACGACCCCGACCAGGCGGCAGTTGTCGTCTGCCTGGACGAGCCCACCCGCGGCATGGACCGGCGGCGAAAGGACGAGCTCGCCGCGCTGCTGTGCGAGCTCGACGCTGCCGTCCTCGTCGCCACCCACGACCCGGAGTTCGTGGCCGCCTTCGCCGAGCGGGTGATTCTCCTGGCCGATGGCGCGCCGATCGCCGACGGGTCGCCGAGCGAGGTGCTCGCCGGCGGCACCTACTTCGCCACCGAGACCGCGCGCATCCTCGGTGGCGCGGGTGGCGCGCTGCGGCCAGAGGAGGGCGTGTCGCTGTTGGCGGCGTTGCTCGAGGTGGGCGCATGACCTGGCAGGTCGGGGCGTTCCTGATCCTCGCCCTCGCCTTGGCCGGGGGATTCGCCTGGTATGAGCGGGCCCATCCCGACGCACGCATCGTGGCGCTCGTCGGCACGCTCGCGGCGTTCGCCGCGCTCGGCCGAATCGCCTTCGCGGCAGTGCCGAACGTCAAGCCGACGACCGACATCGTGCTCGTCTCGGGCTACGCCCTGGGCGGCGGGCCGGGCTTCGCGGTCGGGGCGCTGGGTGGCCTGGCCTCGAACTTCTTCTTCGGGCAGGGCCCCTGGACGCCGTGGCAGATGGCAGGTTGGGGGCTGGTCGGCGTAATCGGAGCCGCCCTGGCCGTGGTTAGCCGACACCGGATCGGGCGCTGGCCGCTCGCACTGGTCTGCGCCGCCGTGGGGTTCGCCTTCACCGCGCTCCAGGACCTGGGCGACTGGGTTACCTACAGCGACCACAGCCTGGTTGCGCTCGGCGTCTATGTGGGGAAGGGAATCGGGTTCGACTGCGTCCATGCCGCGGGGTGTCTGCTGTTCGCCCTGGCGCTCGGGCCCGCGTTGATCCGGTCGCTCAGCCGGTTCGCGACCCGGCTGCAAGTGACCTGGCGGACCCCAGACGCCTCGTCGGGTCGCGCCGGCCTCGCGCTCCTCCTCATGGCCCTCCCGCTCGGTTGGCTAGCTGGCCAGCCAGGAGGGGGGCCCAGTGTCGCCCGTGCGGCCGCGACTCCCACGGGCTATCTGCTCGCGGCCCAGAACGCCGACGGCGGCTTCGGACCATCGCCGGGTTCCGCGTCCTCGCAGTTGTACTCCGGGTGGGTGGCCCTCGGGCTGGCCGCCGCCGGCGAGAACCTCCAGGGGGTCGCCCGAGGCGGATACGACCTGCTCGACTACGTGCGCGGCGGCGCCGCCTCCGCTTCGGATCCGGGCTCGATCGCGCGGACGATTCTCGTGGCGCGGGCGGCGGGCGCCTCGGCGACCGATTTTGGCGGGCGCAACCTGGTGGGGGCGCTCGAGCGCGATATCCGGACCAATGGCTCGGTGGCGAATCAGGTCAACCTGACCGCGTTCGCGCTGCTGGCGCTGCGGGCGGCGGGCGTCGGACCGCCGGCCGCCGCGCTGCCGTGGCTAGCCCGCCAGCAGGACGCCGACGGCGGTTTCAACTTCGCCACGCGCGGCGGGACGAGCGACGTCGACGACACCGGCGCCGCGCTCCAGGCGCTGGCTGGCGCCGGAGGGCCGGCGAGCGCACGGGCGCGGTCGCGCGCGGTCCGCTTCCTGCGCGCTCAGCAGCGGGACGACGGCGGCTTCCCCAGCCTGCCGGGCGCCGACTCTAACGCACAATCGACGGCGTTCGCCGTACAGGGACTGATCGCGGGTGGGGTCGACCCCGGCTCGCTACGCCAGCGGGGCGCCTCCCCGCTCGACTACCTGCGCTCGCTGATCGCCGGGGACGGCCACGTCCGCTACTCGCGGACGACCGACCAGACGCCGACCTGGGTGACCGCCGAAGCGCTGCTGGCCCTCGAGGCCAAGCCCCTGCCGCTGGCGCCCGTGACGCGGCGGCACGCCCCGGCGGTCCACCGCGCACCTCCTCGCCCGGCCACGGCTCGGCGCGCGTCGGCCGCTCCCCGGTCGACTGATCGCCCCGCGCAAACGCGTCCCGCCGCCGCGCGGCGCGCGGTGGCGCATCGGACCCAGGGGGCCGAACTTGACCGCCTGGCCGTCGATGCCGGGCTGCTGACGGCTCTCAGCCTGGCGCC
Source organism: Solirubrobacterales bacterium (assembly GCA_019239375.1). Lineage (GTDB taxonomy): Bacteria > Actinomycetota > Thermoleophilia > Solirubrobacterales > Solirubrobacteraceae > Palsa-465. Next base: position 17,023 of record JAFAZZ010000179.1, read on the forward strand.
GCTCGGCCAGGGCTGAGCCTGATCAAGTTGGCGGACAAACCCGATAGCCTCCGGGCCGCTGCATGCGGATAGGAGTCCCCAAAGAGACCGCCGACGGCGAGCGGCGGGTGGCGCTCGTGCCCGAGGTGGCTGGGAAGCTGGTGGGCGCCGACGGCGGGACCGAGGTGGTGGTGGAGCGCGGCGCGGGCGCGGGCGCGCTGATCCCGGATGTCCAGTATGAGGAGGCCGGGGCGGGGATGGTCGATGACCCGGCCGGCCCGTATGAGGCGGACGTGGTGGTGAAGGTCGCCGCTCCGAGCGCCGAGGAGATCGGGCGTCTGCGCCCCGAGAGCGTGCTGATCGGGTTTCTGGCGCCGCTGACCGCGGGCGAGGCGGTTCAGGCGATCGCCCAGACCGGCGCGACCAGCTTCGCGATGGAGGCGATTCCGCGGATCAGCCGGGCTCAGTCGATGGACGCGCTGTCCTCGCAGGCGAATATCGCGGGGTATCGGGCGGCGTTGATCGGCGCGCAGGAGCTTGGCCGGTTCTATCCGATGCTGATGACGGCGGCGGGAACGATCCGCCCGGCGGTCGTGCTGGTGCTGGGCGCCGGCGTGGCCGGCCTACAGGCGATCGCGACGGCCCGGCGGCTGGGGGCGGTGGTTCAGGGCTTCGACGTGCGGGCGGCGGTCAAGGAGCAGGTCGAGTCGCTCGGCGCGCACTTTTTGGAGTTCGATCTGGGTGGCGATCTGGAGGGCACGGGCGGGTATGCCAGGGAGCTCACGCCCGAGCAGCAGGGCCGACAGCAGGAGCTCATGGCCGAGGCGATCGGCAAGGTCGATGTCGTGATCAGCACTGCGGCCGTGCCGGGGCGCCGCGCGCCTGTTCTGGTCACCGAGGAGGCCGTCCGGAAGATGAAACCAGGGTCGGTGATCGTGGACTTGGCGGCCGAGACGGGCGGGAATTGCGAGCTGACCGAGGCGGGTCAGAGCGTGGTGCGCCACGACGTGAAGATCCTCGGACCGCTGAACGTGCCGTCCACGATGCCCGAGCATGCTTCACAGCTCTACGCGCGCAACATCCACTCGCTGCTGGATCTGATGATCAAGGAGGGCGAGTTGGAGCTGGACTTCGATGACGAGGTGATCGCCGGAGCGTGCATCACCCGCGAGGGAGAAATCGTCCACGAGGCCGCTCGGGCGGCCGCCCAGGCCGCTACAGCCACCAGTTCGTAAGGGGGTAGTCCGTGAGCACGATCACCGAGATCGCGATCCTCGTCCTGGCCGCGTTCGTCGGGTTCGAGGTGATCTCGAAGGTGCCCAACACGCTGCATACGCCGTTGATGTCCGGCACGAACGCGATTCACGGGATCGTGCTGCTGGGGGGGTTGTTGTTGATGCACGAGGCGCATGGGGTGCTGGAGCACGCGCTGCTGGTGATCGCGATCGCGTTCGGCACGATCAACATCGTGGGCGGGTTCTTGGTAACCGACCGGATGCTGGGGATGTTCAAGCGAAAGCCTGAGGTGCCTTCGGAGGAGGCCGGGGGCGAGCGGGAGATCGAGCGCCAGTGAGCGTCGCCACGATCTTCCTGCAGCGGACGAACTTCATCGACGCCTGCTACATCGTCGCCTTCTCGCTCTTCATCTACGGGATGAGCGGGCTGACCGGCCCGCGCACGGCGGTGCGCGGCAACATGATCGCCGCGGTCGGGATGGCGATCGCCATCATCGCCACGCTGCTGACGCCCCACGTGCTGTCTGGGTCGAGCACGCCGTGGCTGATCGCGCTGGGGCTCCTGATCGGGGTGGCGGTCGGGGTGCCGGCGGCGCGCAACGTGCGCATGACGGCGATGCCCCAGATGGTTGCGCTGTTCAACGGTGTGGGTGGCGGGGCGGTGGCGATCATCGCCTGGATCGAATACCGCCACCACTTCGCCTCGGGCGGGGGGGTGTGGATTGAGAAGTCGCAGATCCCGACGCTGTTCGCGGCGATAGTCGGGTCGATCTCCTTTTGGGGGTCGAACATCGCCTTCGGCAAGCTGCAGGAGATCCTCCCCGGGCGGCCGATCAAGCTGCCCGGGCAGACCGTCATCAACGCGGTGCTGTTCGTGATCTGCCTCGCGTCGGCGATCGTGCTGGCCGCGGGCACGCACTCGCAGGGGCTGTTCATCCTGGGGATCCTCCTCGCCGCGGCGATTCTGGGCAACATGGTGGTCCTGCCGATCGGTGGGGCCGACATGCCGGTCGTCATCTCCCTGTTGAACGCGTTCACCGGCCTATCGGCCGCCGCCGCCGGCATCGCTTTGAACAACACCGCGATGATCGTGGCCGGAATGATCGTCGGCGCGTCCGGAACCATCCTGACCAACCTGATGGCTAAGGCGATGAACCGCTCGGTCCCGGCGATCGTGGCCGGCGGATTCGGGGGAGCCATCGCCGCGCCGGCCGGCGTTCCCGGCGCCGAGGACCGCGGTCCCATCCGTTCGACGAGTCCTCAGGATGTGGCCATCCAGCTGAGTTATGCCCGCCAGGTCGTGATCGCCCCGGGTTACGGGATGGCGGTCGCGCAGGCCCAGCACGCCGTGCGCGAGCTCGAGAAGGCGCTCGAGGCCAAGGGAGTCACGGTCAAGTTCGCCATCCACCCGGTTGCGGGACGGATGCCCGGTCACATGAACGTGCTCCTCGCCGAGGCCGACGTGCCCTACGACCTGCTGCGCGAGATGGACGAGATCAACCCCGAGTTCGGTCGCACCGACGTCACGCTGGTCATCGGCGCCAACGACGTGACCAACCCGGCGGCCAAAAACGAGCCCGGCTCGCCCATCTACGGCATGCCGATCCTCGAAGTCGACCAGTCCGGCTCGGTCATCGTCCTGAAACGATCGATGGCCTCCGGGTTCGCGGGCATCGACAACCCGCTGTTCTACGACCCCAAGACCGCGATGCTCTTCGGCGACGCCAAGCAATCGGTGAGCGACATCACGTCAGAGGTGCACGCGCTCTGACCGAACTCTGGTAGCCGAAGGCTGATGGATCCCGCACTCGGCGCCTGAGCCCGGTTCACCGACACGGCGCCCGCCTCGGCACTTTGTGATAGCTTCCCGACCGCCGAATCCCCGGCCAGCCACATCGGGGAGCGGAGGACCCAATTCGTTGGGGCGAGTCTCGCGGTGATCCGCGAGAAGCGCTCACCCCCAGGAGCGCTAGCCCGTCAGCTAACTCCGCAGGCCCAGGCGCCATGTGCAACGGCTCGCCCACGGAGGACTGTCCGTGTTCGGTTCCAGCAGCTTTCGTAGATGGAGACAGCGCAAGGACGGCGCGCGAGGAGCGTGGGAGCAGGGAACGGTTGACCGTCGAGCTGACATGGGTCATGTCCGGGTGCTCGCCGCACTGTTCGGCCTGGCGCTGGTGGCGCCGGCGTCGAGTGCCCTCGCCGCTGCGCCCGCGTCGGGCGGCGCAGCGATGGTGAAGCCGCAGCCCACCCGTGGGATCGTCAGAGCGAGCACCTCCACCGCTGTGTTCACGCGCACGTTGCGCAAAGGAGAGTCGGGGGCGGACGTGAAAACGCTCCAGACCTGGCTGACCGACGTCGGTTACTCGGTTCCGTCGACCGGCTACTTTGGCTCGATGACCCGGGCCGCGGTGATCAGGTTCAAGACGGCAGAGAACCTGGTGCCGGCGAACGGGCTGGTGGGCAACCGGGCCGCGGCGACGCTCTTGGCGGCGGTCAAGAACACCGCCCAGAGCTCGGGCGTGGTCGACGCCCCGGGTGCCTCGACGGCGGGTCCGAGCGGCTGGGTGTTCCCCCTCCAGCCGGTCGCGAAGGTCCTGCCCTCGCACGACTGGACGCTCGACCAGGGGATCGACATCGGGATGGTGAACAACCTCTGCGGGGCCGGCGCGGTCGAGGTGGCGATGACCTCCGGGACGATCGTGCAGGAAGGGATCGACGGGTTCGGGCCGGCCGCCCCGGTGCTCAAGGTGGCCAGCGGTCCCTACGCCGGCCGGTACATCTACTACGGTCACGCCATGCCGGCGCTCGTGCCGGTCGGGACGCTCGTCACGGCCGGCCAGCCGATCGCCGATGTCGGCTGCGGCAGCGTGGGCATCTCGGACGCGCCCCACCTCGAGATCGGGATCAGCGACGTCGGTGGACCGCCCTGCTGTCCGGGCAGCCAGGAGACCTCGCCGGCGATGTACGACATCGTGCTGAACCTGTTCCGCAAGGCCGGCGGCACCTAGGGACGAGAGCAGTCTCAGGCCAACTCCGGGATACGCTCCGGGGGATGGGCGATTCAGATCTGGTTCGGGCGCCGACGGTTTGTCTGCGCGCGGGCGGCAGAACGTTCGAGCTGGGGGACAGGCCCTGGCTGATGGGGATCGTCAACGCCAGCCCGGACTCGTTCTCGGACGCCGGGCTGCATCGCACGCTCGAGGATCGCGTGACGCTGGCCGCGGAGCTGCTCGAGGCGGGGGCTGACGTGATCGACATCGGCGGAGAATCCGGCGTCACCGGCGTGCCCGCGGTGGCGGCAGAGGAGGAGATCGCGCGCGTGGTGCCGCTGATCGAACGGGTGGCCGGCAGCCTCGGCGCGCTGGTCTCGGTCGACACCTACAAGCCGCTCGTTGCTCGCGCGGCCGTCGAGGCGGGGGCGGCGGTCGTCAACGACGTGAGCGGCCTGCGCGATCCATCACTGGCCGATGTGTGCGCGCGCTCGGGTGCGGGACTCGTGCTCATGCACACGCGTGCGGCTCCCAAGGAGAAGCTGCTCGATCCGTCGCTCGACGGGCGGGTAGCCGATGACGTGGATCTCTTCCTGCGCGAGCGGATCGCGGTGGCCCTGGAGCGGGGGGTCGCGTTCGAGCAGCTGATCCTCGATCCGGGACCCGACTTTGGCAAGACCCCGGCGCAGACCGTCGAGGTGTTGCGCGCGCTGCCGGCGCTCCACGCGCTCGGGCGGCCGGTGCTGCTGGCCGTCTCGCGCAAGGACTTCGTCGGCGCGATCACCGGCCGTCCCCCGCGGGCCCGGACGGCCGGAACGCTGGCGGCGATCGGGCACGGGGTGGGCGCCGGGGCCCATATTCTGCGCGTTCACGACGTGGCCGACGTGGCTGACTTCCTCGCGGTCCGCGCCGCGCTGGCGGGCGAGGCGCCGGTGGATCCGGCGCTGAGGCTAGCCGTGGAGCTGCGCCGTGAGCCGCCCCGCGCCGCGTCCCGCGACACGCGCGTCGCCGCGCACGGCGAGCTCGACGGCGCCGCACCTCGCTAGCCTGAGGGACCAATCGCCGGTCGCTGGCGCAACGCGACCGGAGCCCACCGATCAAACCCACGAGGAGGCACACCATGTCGATCCTGGACCGCGACGCGCTCGCCGCCAGTCCCCTGGCCGACCTTCACGCCCTGGCGTCCGAGCTCTCGATCGACGGCTATCGCCGCCTGCGCAAGGCTGAGCTGGTCGACGCGATCCTCACCCGCCAGGGGGGCGAGGCGACGGTCTCCGAGGAGGAAGAAGAAGCGGTTGGTCCGGCCGAAGAGGAGCGTCCAGCCGCCCGGCGCCGCCGCGGTCGCCGCGGCGGGCGGAGCCGCGGCGGCGTCCGCGAGGACACAGAGGAGACCATGGCCGCCGAAGAAGAGGGGGAGGCGCCCGCCGGACCAGCGCCCGAGGGCTTGGAGGAAATCGAGGAACAGGTAGAGCGGGCGGGCCGAGGTGAGCGCGGCCGGCGCGAGCCGGAGGTGCGCGATCCGGAGGTTCGGGACGAGCGCGAGCGAGGCGAGGACGAGGAGGAGATCGTCGAGGGCGAGGTGGAACTCCTGCCCAACGGCTCAGGGTTCCTTCGCGTCAACCCGCCCGAGTCCTCCGAGGACGACGTGTACGTCTCGGCCGCCCAAGTCAAGCGGTGTGAGCTGGTGCCGGGCGACAGGATCTCCGGCCCGCGCCGGTCGGCCCGCCGCTCCGAGCGGTTCGCTTCGCTCATCCGCATCGACACGATCAACGGCCAGCCGGCCGACGAGGTCGTCGACAGCACCCGCTTCGACGACCTGCCCGCCGCCTTCCCAAGCGAGCGATTCAAGCTGGGATCCGATGATCCGACGATCAAGGCGATCGAATGGCTCACGCCGTTCGGCTTGGGGTCGCGGGTCACCATTGCCGGCGCGGCACGCGCCGGCAAGACTGAGGCGCTGCGCCGCCTGGCCGCAACTCTCGCCGGCACGGAGGACTTCCACGTGTCGGTCGTTCTCGCCGGGGCGCGTCCCGAGGAGATCAGCGACTGGCAGGAGGGGCCGGTGGCACCGGCCGGCGCGGTCAGCTTCGCCGCCTCGGCCGACGCGCAGGCGCAGACGCTCGAGCGCGCGATCGATCAAGCCCGCCGGCTTGCCGCCCGCGGCTCGCACGAGGTCGTGCTGATCGACACACTCTCCGGGGTTCAGCCGCACGCCGCCCGGAAGCTGCTCGCCTCGGCTAAGAACATCGCCGGGGGCGGCTCGCTCACCGTGATCGCCACCGCCTCGGAGCCGGTGGGCGGCGAAACGACCGTGATCGCACTCGATCCGCTGCTGGCCTCGACCGGCCGCTTCCCGGCGCTGGATCTGCTGCGCAGCTGGACGATTCGGCCCGAGCTGCTGGTCGGCGAGGCCGGCGCCGAGGCGATCGCGCGGGCGCGGATGGAGGCAATCGACGCCTAGAGCCGTGGTTCAGTAGGCCGTGCAGCGGGTCCGGTGGCGCGGGACGGCCTTGTAGCGCGGCTCCTGGCCCCGGTGCCACAGGACGGCATCGATATCGGCCTCGCGGGCGCCGGCGCGCTGCGCGGCGAGGAGCGCCACCGTGTGCAGCGCGCAGCCCCGGATCTCGACCTCTTCGCGGGATCCGTGCTCGATCAGCTCGCCGGCGCCGATTCGCGCGAGGAGGCGGGCGTCGTAGGTGAGCAGGCCGTCGAGGCGCAGAACGTGCGGGACCAGGTTGTCGGCGAACATCGTCAGCCGATCGAGATCGCGGAACGCCGCCACGCCGGCGCGTGCCAGATCGGCGGCGGCGATCTGGGCGCGCTTGAGGAACGGGAGCGCGAGTCGGTCGTAGCGCGAGGTGTCGGCGAAGCTGTCCCACGCGCTCAGGTGCTCCACGAGGGCGACGGCGGAGCTTCCGGCCCCATCGACGACGGCCGCGAAGCGCCCGCCATGCTCGGTGGTGACGCGCCGCCCTAGGTCATTCAGCGACCGAGCGAACAGGGCCATCAGCTCGTGCTTCGGATCCTGGTCCAGGGTTCTGGCGAGCGCAGCTTCGTCCAGCCCGGCCAGTGCCCGTGCCGACCACGGGCCGGACGTGACGAACCGGTCGTGAAGCGCACCGGCGATCGTGAAGTAGCCGGAGCGGCCTGAGCGCTTGCGCAGAGTGGGGAACCAGCCAGAGCCGAAGTTGATCGCATCGAGGGTCAACCAGAAAGCGGCGAGTTCCTCGCGCGTGCCTTCGGTCGGGTGAACCTCGGGGTCAGAGCCGCCGGGCGGCAGGTCGATCGGAAGCGTGGCCACATAGGCGGCGATGCGCTCGCGCTCGATGCGCACGTATTCGGCCCGCTCCGCCACGACCCCGCAGGCCGCTCTGAGCTCCTCCAGCACATCGGTCACCAGCGGAGAGTTTCAGACCACCGCCCTCGCTACCGTTGAACTTCATTCATGGCTGACACCGCCACCGAGCTTGAAACGCTGCTCGCCGGGCTGAACGAGCCCCAGCGTGAGGCGGTGATCTACGGCGAGGGCCCGCTGCTGATCCTGGCCGGCGCCGGCTCGGGAAAGACGCGCGTGCTGACCCACCGGATCGCGTATCTGATCGCCACCGATGCGGCCAAGCCGAACGAGATCCTGGCCATCACGTTCACCAACAAGGCGGCCGGCGAGATGCGCGACCGAGCCGAGCTCTTGGTCGGCCGGCGGGTGCGGGCGATGTGGGTGATGACCTTCCATGCCGCCTGCGCCCGGATGCTGCGGGCGCACGCCGACCGCCTCGGCTACACCCGCCGGTTCACGATCTATGACCAGGCCGACTCGCGCCGGCTGGTCAAGCGCTGCCTGGACGAGCTGGGGATCGATCCCAAGCGGTTCACACCGGCGGCGATCCACAGCCAGATCTCGGACGCCAAGAACAAGCTGCGCGACGCCGATGCCTATGGGCGGATGGTCGGCTCCTACTTCGAGCAGACCGTGGCCGACGCGTACCGGATGTACGAGCGCGAGCTTCACCGGATGAACGCGATGGACTTCGACGACCTCCTCGTCAACGCCGTTAACGTCCTGCAACTCTTCCAGGAGGTTCGCGACCAGTACGCCACGGGCTTTCGCCACGTGCTGGTCGACGAGTACCAGGACACCAACCACGCCCAGTACCGCTGGCTGCAGCTGCTGGCCGAGGAGCGCCGAAACCTGATGGTGGTGGGCGACGATGCCCAATGCCTGGTCGCCGGCACGTTGGTGACGATGGCCGATGGGTCGCGCCGGCCGATCGAGGAGGTGGCGGTCGGAGACCACGTGCTATCAGCGTGGGGCGGCGGTTCGTTCGGACCGGCCCGGGTCACGCGAGTGCATCGCTCACGGCGGGTTGATGGGGTCGCGATCACGCTGCGCTCGGGTCGGCGGCTGGTGAGCACGCCGGAGCACACGCACTTCGCGGGATATCGGTCGGTGGCGCCGGCGGGTGGCGCGGTGGCGCCGGCGGGTGGGGCGGGGGCGCCGGCGGGTGGCGCGGTGGGGGTGGCGCCGGTGGGTGGGGCGGTGGCGCCGGTGGGTGGGGCGGTGGCGCCAGTGGGTGGCACGGTGGCGCCGGCAACCCTTCCCCGGCGGGACCTTCAGCCCATCGGCCGCGGCGTTTACCCGAACCCCGGCCGGCGCACGCTCGCCACCACCGCCACCATGCAAAACGCGCCAAAGTCGACCTTCGTCCGCGGCTTTGGCGACATAAGCATCCACACCATGCTTATGTCGCCAGGGCGGTCCGCCAGCGGGGAGTTTGCTGCGTTTTACAGCGGCTCCGCGGACGCTGGCGAGCGCCGGCGGCGTGCCCGGCCGGGCGCGGATGGTGGCGAGCCACGTCGTGACCGGCCCGGCGGGGACGCTGGCGAGCGCCGGCGGCGCGCCCGGTTGGGCGCGGACGGTGGCGAGCCACGTCGTTATCGGCTCGGCGGGGACGCTGACGAGCGCCGGCGGCCTGCCGTGCCCGGCGCGGACGCTGGCGAGCGCCGGCGGCCTGCCCGGCTCGGCGGGGACGCTGGCGAGCGCCGGCGGCCTGCCCTGCCCGGCGCGGACGCTGGCGAGGCCCGCCGGCGTGGCCGGTTCGGCGCGGATGGAGGCGCGCTCCCGTTGATGCCGGCGGCGTTCGTCCGCGCCGGCATGGTGATGTTCGACCACGACGGCGGCTATGACGTGGTGGAGAGAGTGGAGCGCGTCGCGCTCGACGCGCCTGTCTACGACCTCGACGTCGAGGCCGCGCACAACTTCATCGCCAACGGGATCGTCACCCACAACTCGATCTACGGCTTCCGCGGCGCGGATATCAAGAACATCCTCGAGTTCGAGGACACGTTCCCGGATGCGCATGTGGTCAAGCTCGAACAGAACTACCGCTCGACCCAGACGATTCTCGACGCGGCGAACGCGGTCATCCGCAACAACCGGGCCCAGAAGCCGAAGTCGCTGTGGACGGAGCTCGGACAGGGCGACCCGATCAAGGTGCGCGAACTCGAGGACGAGCACGCCGAGGCCCGTTATGTGGCCGGCGAGGTCCAGCGCCTGCTCGACGAGGGGGTGTCGCGAGCGGAAATTGCGGTCTTCTACCGGACCAACGCACAGTCGCGCGTGCTTCAGGACACGCTGGTCCGGGGGGAGATCCCGTACCAGGTGATCGGCGGCACCAAGTTCTACGACCGGGCCGAGATCAAGGACGCCATCGCCTACCTGGTGACGCTCGTCAATCCGCACGATGCCGGCGCCTTCACCCGCATCGTCAACTCGCCCAAGCGCGGGATCGGCGCAACGTCGATGTCGAAGGTACTCGCGTACACCAACACGACCGGGACCTCGATCTGGGACGCGGCCTCCGCGCCCGAGCAGGTGCCCAGTCTGGGTGCGCCCGCGATCAAGGCACTGCGGCGGTTCATGGGGACCATGCAGGTGCTGCGCGAGCGCGCGGAGGCGAACCCACCTGTCTCGGCGCTGCTCAAGGAGCTCTTGCAGGAGACGGGATATCTCGAGTCGCTCGAGGCCGAGCGGACGATCGAGGCCCAGGGCCGCCTCGAGAACCTCGAGGAACTCATCAACGTCGCGGCCGAGTACGACACGCTGACCGCAGCGGAGCCTGAGCGGGAGGCATCGCTGGCCGATTTCCTCGAGCAGATCGCGCTGCTGTCCGACGCCGATGACCGCAGCGATGACCAGGGGCTGGTCACGCTGATGACGCTGCATAACGCGAAGGGGCTGGAGTATCCGATCGTGTTCATGATCGGCTGCGAGGAGGGCGTCTTCCCGCACTCCCGCGCGCTCGACGAGGGCGGTCTGGAGGAGGAGCGCCGGCTCTGCTACGTGGGCATCACCCGCGCCCAGCGCGACCTGTACCTGACCTACGCCCGCACGCGCAATGTGTTCGGCGCGCGCAGCTTCGGAGCCCCCAGCCGCTTCGTCTCGGAGATCCCGGCCGCGCTGACTGACCGCGATCGCCAGCAGCCGCGCGGATTCGCGGCAATCCGCGCGCGGGCTACCCGATGGAGCCGAAGTGAGGAGGAGGTGGCTGCCTGGGAGGACGAAGCGAGGTCCGCTCCGGCGTTCAGGCTCGGTGAGGACGTCGCGCACCCGAAGTTCGGCGAGGGCGTCGTGACCGGGCTCGAGCCGGGAGGAATCGTCGTGATCCGCTTCAGCGGGGACGGCTCCGAGCGCAAGATGGTGGCCGACCTGGCCCCGATCTCTAGGCGGTAGGCGGACGCGCAGCCGACCTAACCCCGATCTCGAGGCGGTAGACGCGCGGCTGGCCTGGCCCCGATCTCGAGGCGGTAGGGGCGGACGCGCGGCCGACCTGGCGCGGGCTCGAGGCGGTAGGGCGGGAGGACGATCCGCGCGGAGAGGCGAGGCGGGCGGCCGATCCTCTAGGGTGGCGGCCCAGATGAGCGCGACGATCATTGACGGCAGAGAAGTGGCGGCCCGCGTCCGCGCCGAGGTGGCGCGGGACGTGGCGGAGATGCGCAAGCGCACCGGACGCATCCCAGGCCTCGCCACCATCCTGGTCGGCGAGGACCCGGCCTCCGAGGTGTATGTCCGCGGCAAGCGCAAGGCCTCCGCGGAGGCTGGGATCACCGATCACCATCAGCACCTTCCGGCTGGCGCCTCGCAGAGGGAGGTGGCAGCGGTGATCGAGGAGTGCAACGACAGTCCAGACGTCAGCGGCATCCTGCTCCAGCTTCCGGTCCCGGAAGGTCTCGACGGCAAGGCGCTCACCGCGATGATCTCTCCCGACAAGGATGTCGACGGCCTCACCCAGGTCAGCGCCGGGCGCCTCATGCAGGGCGCGCCCGGGCTGCGGCCGTGCACGCCGCTCGGCGTGATCGAGCTGCTCGACAGCTATTCGGTGGCGCTCGAGGGAGCCCAGGCCGTGGTGGTCGGCCGCTCCGACCTGGTCGGCAAGCCGGTGGCGTTCCTGCTGCTGGAGCGCAACGCGACCGTCACCATGTGCCACTCGCGCACAAAGGACCTTCCGGGCGTGTGCGCGCGGGCCGACGTGCTGATTGCCGCGGTCGGGCGGACCGAACTGATCGGAGCCGACTACGTCAAGCCGGGAGCGGCGGTGATCGACGTCGGGATCAACCGCACCGAAGACGGGCTGAAGGGCGACGTGCAGTTCGAGCCGGTGGCGGACAAGGCTGGGCTGATCACGCCGGTGCCGGGTGGGGTGGGGCCGATGACCATCGCGATGCTGCTCCGTAACACGATGACGGCAGCGCAGCTTGCTGCCGGCGAGCAGTAAGCAGGACCAGGCCGGTCGATCTCGAACCAGTAACCGTGGAGAACCAGATCCGCCGAGTGCACCTGGAGCGGCTGACGCGGGAGGACTGGGTCGTCGCTGGCGTGGCCGCGCTGCTCGTCCTCGATCTGCTCGCGCTGCCTTGGTTCTCGTTCGGCGCGACGATCAGCGTCGGATCCGACAGCGTCTCGATTGGCGGGTCACTCACGGCGGTTGATGCGCCGGACGCGTGGCTGGGCGTGCTGGCGGTGCTCTGTGCCGCCTTCCTCATCACCGACCTCGCCTTCGAGCGGCTCTTGCCCGAGACTCGACTGCCGTCGATCGCCTCCGACCGCGAGACCACGCGCTACATCCTGGCCTGCGTGGCGGCCGGGCTGATCGGCCTGAAGTTCGTGCTGCACCTGGGGCGGTTCGGGGAGCTCGCGCTCGGGTTCTGGGTGGGGCTCCTGCTCGTCGCGGGCCTGGTGGCGCTGACCAGGCGAGTGCGCCAGCCCACGGGCGCCGCCCCTCCGCCGGCCGCAGCGTCGACCGCCCCGGCTGCCACGAGCGAGGTTACGCCCGAGCCCGGCTCGAGCGTCTGACCGCGAGACGGATGGACGTTCACGCGTCGCGGCTTCGGCGTGGCGAGGTGCTCGCCGGCGCCGGCGCGCTGCTGCTGGCGGTGTTTCTCCTCACTGGTCACTGGGCCGGGTCTCGCTCCGGCTGGGGCGTATTGGTCAGCCTTCGCTGGCTCCTGGCGCTGACCATCGCCGCCGCCTTTGGGCTGGTGCTGGTGCAGGCGAGCCGGCACGCGCCGGCGCTGCCGGTCACGATGAGCCTCCTGGTCACGGTGCTCGGCGCGATCAGCGCGCTCGCGCTCGTCTACCGCGTACTGATCGACCCACCGGCCCACCAGCATGCCGCCGCGTACCTCGGCCTCCTCAGCGCGATCGGGCTCGCCTACGGCGGCTACCTGTCCATGCGCCAGGAGGGGATCGCGCAGCGCGACGCGCCGCAGGACATCCCGGTCGTCCAGCCGCGGCGGGAGAACGGCTCCTAGAATCCAGGCCGGATGCTCGACCACGCGCAGGTTCTCCACGTCGCCCGGTTGGCCCGGCTTGAGCTGAGCGACGACGAGGTCGACCGGATGGCCGCCGAGCTATCGGGCGTGCTCGACCACATCGAGAAGATCCGCGAGCTCGACCTCGAGGGCGTGCCGCCCACCTCACACGTCATCGACGTGGTGAACGCCCTGCGCGCCGATGAGCCCGCGCCGTCGCTGCCGCGGGAGGTCATCCTTGCGGCGGCTCCCGAGCCCCTGAACGACGGCTTCGGGGTACCGAGTCCCGGCGCGGCGTGAGCGAGCTGGTCGACCTGACCGCGGCCCAGGCGGCGGAGCGGATCAGCGCCGGCGAGATCAGCGCCGCCGAAGTGTTCGAGGCCTACCAGGAGCGGGCTCGCGCGGACGAACTGAACGCGTTCACATGGGTGGCCGATTCAGCGCCGGACGGCAGTGGCCACTCGGACAACCGGCCGCTCGGTGGGGTCCCGATCGCGGCCAAGGACCTGTTCTGCACGGAGGGCGTGCCGAGCCAGGCGGGCTCGCGCATCCTCGAGGGATATCGGCCGCCGTACAGCGCGACGGTGGTCAAGAAGCTGGCCGAGGCCGGCGCGCCGCTGCTGGGCAAGACCAACCAGGACGAGTTCGCCATGGGCTCCTCCAACGAGAACTCCGGGTTCGGGCCGGTGCTCAACCCGTGGGACCGCACGCGCGTTCCGGGCGGCTCCTCCGGCGGAAGCGCTGCGGCGGTGGCGGCCGGAATGGCTCCGTGGGCCATCGGCACCGACACGGGAGGATCAATCCGCCAGCCGGCGGCCCTATGCGGAATCGTCGGGCTGAAGCCGACCTACGGCGCCTGCTCGCGCTACGGCATGATCGCCTTCGCCTCCTCGCTGGACCAGGCCGGCCCGCTCGCCCGGGACGTGACCGATGCCGCGCTGATCCTCCGCCACACGATCGGCCGGGATCCCCATGATTCCACCTCGCTCGAGTTCCCGGGAGAGGTCGAACGGCCGAAATCCGAAGACCTCAGGGGGATTCGGCTGGGCGTGCCCGAGGATCTCACCGGTGCCGAGGGTGGCGTCGAGCCGGGGGTGCGGGAGAGCTTCGACGCGACGTTGGCCCTCGCCGAGGGGCTGGGGGCTTCCATCGAGTCCTGCCGGCTGCCCCATGCGCCCCACGCGCTGTCGGCCTACTACCTGATCGCGCCGGCCGAGGCCTCGGCGAACCTGGCCCGCTTCGACGCCGTCCGCTACGGCCTGCGAATTGCGGGCGACGAGGATCTGATCACGATGTACAGCCGCACGCGCCAGGTGGGCTTCGGGTCGGAGGTCAAGCGGCGGATCATGCTCGGCACCTACGCGCTCTCGAGCGGCTACTACGAGGCGTACTACGGAACGGCCCAGAGGGTGCGCACCAAAGTCGCCGAGGACTTCCGTGCTGCCTTCGAGCAATTCGATTTCATAGTCACGCCGACCAGCCCGTGGACGGCGTTCGAACTCGGCGCGAAGACCGCGGATCCGCTCGCGATGTACCTGAACGACTTCCTGACCGTTCCCATGTCACTCGCGGGCACACCGGCGATCTCGATCCCATCGGGCCTGAGCGATGGGCTCCCCGTGGGCTTCCAGCTCGCCGGCCCGGCGTTCAGCGAAAGCCGCCTGCTCGACTGCGCGTATGCGCTCGAGCGGGCGATCGGCTTCGACGGGAGCAAGGCGAGAGGATGAACGCGAGCGGCGGCAAGGTCGAGTACGAGCCGGTCATCGGGCTGGAGATCCACGTCCAGCTCAGCACCCGGACCAAGATGTTCTGCGGCTGTGCCTTGTCATGGGGTGACCCGCCGAACACGCACACCTGCCCGACGTGCCTCGGGCTGCCGGGGGCGCTTCCGGTGGTCAACGAGCGGGCGATCCACTACGGGATCATGATCGGGCTCGCCCTTGAGTGCGAGATCGCCGAGCGATCGCTGTTTCACCGCAAGAATTACTTCTATCCCGACCTGCCCAAGGGCTACCAGATCTCCCAGTACGACGTTCCGCTGTGCCGAGGTGGGCGGCTGGGCGACGTACGTATCCATCGCGTGCACTTGGAGGAGGACGCGGCCAAGCTCAACCACCTGGGGACGAGTGGCCGCATCCACGGCTCGGACCGCAGTTGGGTCGACTTCAACCGCGGCGGCACGCCGCTGGTGGAAATCGTCACCGAGCCCGACATCCGCTCCCCCGAGCAGGCCCGCGAGTGGCTCATCCTCCTGCGCACGACGCTTCGCCAGCTGGGCGTCTCAGACGTCGACATGTCCCAGGGATCGTTGCGTTGCGATGCCAACGTCTCGATCCGGCCGGCTGGTTCAACCGCACTCGGGACCAAGACCGAGCTCAAGAACATGAACTCGTTCGCGTTTCTGGAGAGCGGGGTCAAGGCGGAGATCGAGCGCCAGAAGCGGCTGCTCGAGGAGGGGGAGCCGGTTGTCCAGGAGACCCTGCACTTCGATCCGCGCACGGGCAACCTGACCCCGCTGCGCTCAAAGGAGGAAGCGCACGACTACCGCTACTTCCCCGAGCCCGACCTGGTGCCGCTGATGACCAGCGAGGAGACGCTCGCGGCCGCTCGCGCGGACATGCCGCGAGAACTCCCGGCCGAACGGGCGTCGCGGTTCGAGCACGAGCTCGGCCTGCGCGCCGACACGGCGCGGTTGTTCGCGTTCCGCGCTGAGCTCGGCGACTACTTCGAGCGCGCACTGGCCGCCGCGGCGCAGAACGGCCGAGACGGCGGGCCTGGGCTCGAACCGGCCGAGCTGTCCAACTGGATCGCTCCGCTGGTTGAGCGCATCGGCTCGGACACCGATCCCGCCGGCAGCAACGTCACGCCGGAGAGCCTGGCCGTGCTGGCCTCGATGGTCAAGGCCAAGGAGATCAGCCGCGATGCGGCGCGGGAGGTGCTGACGCTGCTGGTGCACGAGGGGGGCAACCCGCGGGTGATTGTCGAGCGCGAGGGGTTGAGCGCAATTACCGCCGAGGAGGACGGCCTGGCTGAGCTCGTCGATCGGGCCATCGCCGCCGACCCGGCTGCGGCCGATCAAGTCCGCGGCGGCAACCGGAAGGCGATCGGGCCACTAGTCGGCTACGTGATGCGCGAGACCAAGGGCCGCGCGGACGGGGGCGAGGTCACCCGTCTGATCCTCGAGCGCCTGGGGTAGAGGTCAGATCCCGCGGCGTCGCGGACGCGTCCGCCACCGCAACCGCATGCCGGGTGACGGGGTCGGGCGCGGGGCGCCCATGACCACCCGACAGCTGCTTCGCCAGCTCCTCGCGGGTGGCGACGCCGAGCTTGGAATAGATGTTCCTAAGGTGGAACTCCACAGTCTTCGGCGTCACGAACAGCGCCGCCGAGATTTGACGCGTGGTCAAGCCGCCTGCGGCCAGCTTGGCCA
The DNA here is from genome assembly GCA_019239375.1 of Solirubrobacterales bacterium. Classification (GTDB taxonomy): domain Bacteria; phylum Actinomycetota; class Thermoleophilia; order Solirubrobacterales; family Solirubrobacteraceae; genus Palsa-465. The sequence continues at coordinate 33,465 of JAFAZZ010000179.1, forward strand.
CCCGTCGCTGGCTAGGCGTCAGAGCATCGGCGCCGACCAGTGCGGCTCGCCGCGGACGTGCTCCGGCTGCGATCAGCTCCGTGCGGGCCCGCGACTCCAGAACGCTGGCGCCACCTCGGTGGCTGAGATCGAGACCCAGGCGAAGCGGATCGCGGGCCTCGCGCCGACGGTTGGCCCGCCGCAATGCGGCGCCGTAGTCAATTAAGGCGCGTACGTACTCGAGACGGCTGGGCTGAGAGCCCCCGAGCGCGACAGCCTCAGCGAGCCGCTCGATGCCGTTACGCTCACGGCCCAGCGCAAGACCAAGAATCCGCAGGTCGCGAATGACGATCCTCGTCACGCCGCTATTCTGCGCGCGCTCGAGCTCGTCCTCGACGAGCTCCCGCGCCCGGTCGGGTTCACCGAGCGCCAGGTGGGCGAGCGCCGCGGTCGAGCGCCAGGCCGTCGCTCCAGGACTGGCGTCCGCGAGCTCTTCCCCGAGCACCGCCGCGGCGTGCATCGCGTCCTGGAGTGCGTCCTGCGGACGGTGCTGGGCGAGCCTCAACTGGGCGCGCGCGTCGAGCACCACGGCCCGGAGGACCGAATCGCGCCGTCCGCTGCATTCGAGCGAAGCCAGAATCGCTTCCGCCTGCTCGAGGCGTCCGCGTTCGACATGGCAGCGCGCGAGCGCCGCCAGCGCGCCGTGTGAATGTCCGCCAGCCATCGCGCCATCGAGCACCTTGGCGACGTCGGCCTCGGCCTCGGTGACCCTCCCCTGTTCGTACAAGGCGCAGGCGCGGGCAGCAGTCAGCAGCTCGTGAGCCACCCGCGGGGAAGCGTTGCTGCCGAGGTCGAGTACCGCGTCAGTTATTTCGAGCGATCTTTCGAGATCGTCGGCGATCAGCAGCCCGGTAGCCAGCAGCGGCCCACTAAGCGGTGCGCAGTTGTGCAATTGGAGCAAGCTTCCGTCGCCCCACGCCAGCTCGCCGAGTTCGGCGATGGTGGGGCGCGGTGCTCCTCGCAACGCGTCCAACACCAGCGTGTGCGCGATCGCGGCCCGTGCGCGTGGTCCCGGAGCTTTCGCTCGGTCGGCAATCAGCTCATCGCGGAGCTCTAGCGCCTCCGTGCTGAGCTGTGGGACCAAGCCCGCAGCCATGACGTAAGCAGCCCGCAGCTCGGTCCCTCGCTCGGAGCCTCCGTCGAGCTCATCGAGGCCTGCGCGTAGGACGTCGGCTGCGGCCCAGAAGTTGCCCTGTGCGCATAGAGCTCGCCCGTGGGCGAGCGCCAGTTCCGCTCGACCTTCCGGATGCTCGCTGATCCGCCGCGCCTCGCTTAGACGATCGGTCGCATGAGGCAGCCCCGCCTCTGCTTCCGCGCTGGCAAGGTCGCGGAGCAGCTCGACCCTTGTGGCCTGCGCTGGTTGCTCGGCCAGGGCACGGCGGAGCAGGCGGATTGCTCGCTCGGGCTCTCCCGACCGCCGCGCAGCCTCGCCAGCTTCGCGCAGCACAGAGACTGCGGCGGCATCGTTGCCGGCCGGGGCCTCAAGGAGATGGACGGCGATCAACTCAGCGTCGGCGTGGTCCCGGGCGAGAATCCGCGCTGCGCGGAGGTGAGCATGCGCGCGCTCGAATGGCGCCAGCGTAGCCCTGATCGCGTTGCCGAGCATCGGCTGGGCGAACGAAAGCGAGATCCCCGGCGCGAGCAGGTGCATCGCGGCCAGGTCGCGGGCGGCGAATAGGACCGCCTCGGAATCGAGTGCTGTCAGTTCGGCGACACGGGCCATCGATGCGGCGTCACCCAGGACGGCGACTGCTTCGGCCACGGCTCGGGTGCCCGCCGGCACGGATTCGAGCCGCGCGGCCACCGCGTCGCGAACGACGTCGGGGACGATATCCCCGACCCCGGATGCGGGCGCTGCCGTCCGCGCCTGCTCGTCCTCGGCGAGTACGGACAGCAGTTCGGTGAGCAGGAATGGGTTCCCGCCGCTCGCCTGCGCACACGACGCGCTGAACTCTGTAGAGGCGAGCGGAAAGCGTCGGCGCACGACGCGGGCCACGCCACCTACCCCGAGGGGCGCCAGCTGGAGCAGCCTGCCCGCGCCGGCACGCCGCAGTGTTGCCAATTCCCGCGGTTCGGCGGATCGCTCACCGGGCGTGGACGCAAGCACGATCGAGATGGGGAGCTGCGCCGCTCGCTCGGCCACGTAAGCGAGGAAGCGCAGCGACGGTCGGTCGGCAAAGTGCAGGTCATCGATCAGGATGGCCAGCGCGCCGCTCTGCTCGCGGTGTGGGCGCGGGCCAGCGAGGTGCTGTGTGATTTGGAAGAGACCGTGAATTAGTGGGTACTGGCGCCCGTCAGCCTCGGTCGATCCGCGCCCGATGTCATCGCGCAGCGCCGTTGCGAGCGCAGCCGCATCTTGCCGCAGCGGGTCGTCGTCGTCCAGCGAGATGCGCAGCGGTTCGAACAGCCGCATGGCCAGGCAGAAGGGCCACTCGCGCTCGAGTTCCGCGCCGGCTGCGCTGAGGACGCGCATCCCCGATTCGCGCGCG
>JAFAZZ010000237.1 GCA_019239375.1 Solirubrobacterales bacterium
GCACCTGCAGGGCACGTCCCTCGGCATTCTCGCGCGTCTGATCGGCCTCGCTCTCTCCCGCCTGGGGCCGACCGCCTCCGAACACGTCCAGGTGGTTGCTGGCCGTGCCCACGCCTGGCATCAGCACGAACAAGAGCGTTGATGCCGCGTGGTAGGGCTGGGCCAGGACGTACCGCGTCGCCGCGGCCCGGATCCCTGCCGCACTCTCGCCTTTGAGCGCCTGCAGCGACTGGATCAGCTGGCCGGTGTCGCCGCTGATGTCGCGATCGATCTCGGTCTCTAGCTGCGCGCCCGTGTCCTGGTAGACGACCAGGAACACGACCGCGGCTGAGACGAGCATGACCGCCGCCACCCATGCCGCCAGTCTCCACCGCAGGCCCGAAGGCAACGCCGCGTGGAGCCGCGCACGCGCAGACGACCGCGAGGTCCGGCGCCGGGAACTACGTGCTCGCATCCAGGCGGTAGCCAACCGAGCGCACCGTGACGATCGGCGCGTTCGTGCCCTGCGTGCGAAGCTTGCGGCGCAGATAACCGATGTAGACGTCGACCACGTTCGTCCCCGGATCGTATTCGTAGCCCCACACGGCACGCAGGATCTGCTCGCGCGAGAGGACATGTCCGCGGTTGTGCATCAGGTAGGTCAGCAGCTCGAACTCCGTGGTGGAAAGGCGCACAGGCTCGCCGCTCCGGCGCACCTCGCGCGTGATCAGGTTGACCTCGATGTCGCCCGCGCTCAAGGTCGTCCGTGGCGTCTGGGCCGCCGCGCGCAGCTGGGCCCGGATCCGAGCGGCGAGCTCGGTCAGGGAGAACGGCTTGGTCAGGTAGTCGACGGCGCCGGCGTCAAGCCCCGCGACACGATGTTCCACCTCGCCGAGCGCGGTCAGGACGATCACCGGCAAACCCGGCTTCGCGTCGTGCAATGCGGCCAATACGTCTAGGCCACTGCGACCAGGGAGCATCAAGTCGAGCACGACCAGGTCAACGTCGTGATTCAGCGCCGCGGAAGCACCGCTGACCCCGTCGGTGGCCGAGATCACGTCGAATCCCTGGGCCCGCAGGCCGCGTTCGAGAAAGTCGACGATCCCTGGCTCGTCTTCGATTACGAGGATCAATCCGTGCATGCCCAACCGCCGCCTCCGCCGGCGCGATGCAGGGCCCGATCATAGAACTGGGGCTGTCGGGGGCATCTTCGCGCAAAGAGCATTCTCATCCTCGGCTCACGGGCTCCTTCGGTTTCGGGCCGAAAATAGCCCTGTGGGTAGGAGCGACGATGTCATCATGGCGCGCCCTACGCTCGAGCGAGAGCGTGCCACGCCGGACTCACCCGGGGACGACTTGCGGCGACGAAGCGCGTTCACCGGCGGCGGCACCGACGGCAACGAACAGCTGACCACCGTCACCGGCGCGATCCTGATCGTGCTGCTTGCGCTCATCGGTTTCACCATTCCGCAGCTTCGTCAGTTCATCTCAGTGCATCTGTTCGTCGGCATGCTGCTGATCGGGCCCGTGCTGCTCAAGATGGTCAGTACCGGCTATCGCTTCGTCCGTTACTACACGGGCAACCCGGAGTATCGGAGCAAGGGCCCGCCCGAGCTCATCCTGCGTCTGATCGGGCCGATCGTCGTCCTGACCAGCGTGGTGGTCTTCGCCACCGGGATCGCGCTGCTCATCGTCGGTCCGCAACACCGAGATCCTTGGCTGATGCTGCACAAGGTGAGCTTCATCGTCTGGGTGGTGTTCATGTCGCTGCACGTCCTCGGACACCTTCCGGCGATGGCGCGCGCGCTCGGCATCGGACCGACGGGCCGGCAGCAACGGGCCGGCGCAGCTCCAGGCGCGGCCGGGCGATGGATCGCGCTGACCGGCGCCCTCCTCAGCGGCCTCGTGCTCGCGCTCGTGCTGATCCCGGACTTCTCAGCCTGGACCAGCCACGGTGCGTTCGTGCACCATCATCATTAGCGGGCGTACTCGACGGCGCGGGACTCGCGGATCACGGTCACCTTGATCTGGCCTGGATACTCGAGCTGCTTCTCGATCTCCCGCGCGATCTCGTAAGACAGCGCGGTGGCGGCATCGTCGTCGATCGCCCCGGGCGCCACCATCACGCGGATCTCGCGACCGGCCTGCATCGCGTAGACCTTGTCCACGCCCTTGTGCCGTGTGGCGATCTGCTCGAGGTCGCGCAGGCGCTTTACGTACTGCTCCAGGGATTCGCCGCGCGCGCCCGGACGGGCCCCCGAAAGCGCGTCGGCCGCCTGCACGATCACAGCTTCGATGGTTTGGGGCTCGACCTCGTTGTGGTGGGCCTCCATCGCATGTGCCACGGCTTCCGATTCGCCGTGCTTGCGCGCGAGATCGCCGGCCACCAATGCGTGCGGACCCTCCACCTCGTGGGTGACGGCCTTGCCGACGTCGTGCAGCAGGGCAGCGCGCCGCGCCGTCTTCGCGCTCGCCCCGAGTTCCTCGGCCATCATCGCGGCCAACCGAGAGACTTCGATCGAGTGGGCCAGGACGTTCTGGCCGTAGCTGGTGCGGAACCTGAGCCGCCCGAGCATCTTGACCAGCTCGGGATGTAGCCCTTGGACGCCGGCCTCGAACACCGCCTGTTCCCCCATCTCGACGATGTGGTTCTCGAGTTCGGATTTGGCCTGGTAGAACATCTCCTCGATTCGCGCTGGATGGATCCGCCCGTCCTGGAGCAGCTTCTCGAGGGTCAGCCGGGCAATCTCCCGCCGCACGCCGTCGAAGCCCGAGAGCACGACCGCGCCGGGGGTGTCGTCGATAATGAAGTCGACGCCCGTGAGGTTCTCCAGCGCCCGGATGTTCCGACCCTCGCGGCCGATGATCCGCCCTTTCATGTCGTCGGCGGACAGCTGTACGACCGAGACCGTCGTCTCGGCCGCGTGCCCCGCGGCCAGGCGCTGCATACACACCGAGAGGATGTTGCGCACGCGCCGCTCAGCCTCGCGTTTGGTCTCCTCCTCGATCTGCCTGATGCGCCGCGCGGCGTCGTGCTTGGCCTGCTCCTCCATTTCCTTGAGCAGGAGCTGCTTGGCGCGTCCGGCAGACAGTCCTGAGACCCGCTCGAGCGCGCGCTCGACCTCCTGCTGCTGTTGCGCCACCTTCGCCCGCTGCCTGTCCAACTCCGCCTCCTTGCGCGCCAGCGCCTCTTCGCGGCGGGTGACCGCCGCGGCGCGTTCGAGCACCTCGGCGTCCGGTCGTACGGGCTCTGGAGGCACCACCTCGACGATCGGGGCGCTGACCGTCGGAGCGGCTGCGGGCGCCGTCCGGGCGCCGTGCATCCGGCCGTAGATAACGGCGGCGAGGACGATTCCCACCGCTATCAGCGCCGCCGCAACGATGCTTTCCATGGTCGATCCTCTCCTGGAGGTTCCGGCGAACAGCCGGACCTGCTTCTAAAGCTTTGGTTTTTGGAGCGACCGAGCGGCCCGTGCGAGCGCTGCACGAACGGATGCCGGCAAGGCGACATGCGCCTGCCTTCAGTCGGCGGCTACGTGGCGGGGTCTGAGTCTTGTCTGAATGGACCAGGCGGCCCGGTGGTGATTGCCGTCAACACTAAGTCCGGAATCCAAGATATGCGTAGTTTGCTGGTGTTCTGTGTGGCCCGCGGGCCATTCGTTCGCTGCTTAGGATCGTAGTACTGGTGGGCGACGGGCGCAACGACGCGCGATGGCCCCCTGCGTGCTCCGAAGGCGGTGTCCTCGTCGCGTTGTTTCACCGAGACGTTTCCGCGGGAACGTCCTGATCGTGCACGCTCCTCGGCACGGACGGCGGCGAGCTGCGCTCCGGTGGCGGCGAACCGTGCCGCGGTGGCGCTCAGAGGCCCGTATGGATCGTGATCGCCTCGAGCGCCAGGTCGCTGTCATAGCCCTTCCGAAGCAGCACACCCAGTGCCCGCTCACGCTCGCGCCGATCGGGCGCCAGCGAGGGGAACCGCCGGCGCAGGAGGGACAGCGCCCGTTCCATCTCGCCATCAGCGCCTTGCCCGGCCAGAGCATCGGCGACGAGATCCGGGTCGACCCCCCGGGCGAGCAGCCCCTGCCTGATCCGATCGCTGCCCCAGTCCTCGAGCTCCCGCTTGTCTTGGACGAACACGCGGACGAACCGAGCATCATCCAGGTAGCCCTGGTCGACCAGGGTCACGATCGCATCCTCTGCGTCTTTCGGCTCGGCGCCGGCGCGCGCCAAATGCATTCGTGTTTCCGCCTCGGTGCGCTCTCGCCGATTTAGGTAGCGGTAGGCAACGGCGAGCGCCTGCTCGACGCCGGCGGCGATTCTGGTCAGGCTGCCCGTCCCTGGGTGGCCGCAGCTCCCCCGCCCACCGCTTGGAGCGCCGGCTCCTCGCGCGCCTCGATCGACTTGACCGAGTCGCGGTTGATACCGAGGGCGGCGTAGATCTTGGCTTCGACCTCCTTGGCCACGTCGGGATGTTCGTCGAGGAACGCCTTGGCGTTGCCGCGCCCCTGACCAAGCCGCTCCTCGCCGTAGGAAAAGAACGAGCCGGACTTGGTGATGATGTTGTGCTCGATGCCGTAGTCGATCAGGCAGCCCGAGGTCGAGATGCCCTTGCCGAACTCGATATCGAACTCGGCTTGCTTGAACGGTGCCGCGACCTTGTTCTTGACCACCTTCACCCGGACGCGGTTGCCGACCGCCTCGGTGCCGTCCTTGAGCGTCTCGATACGGCGGATGTCCAGCCGCTGAGACGAGTAGAACTTCAGCGCCCGGCCGCCCGGCTGCGTCTCCGGCGAACCGAACATTACGCCCACCTTCTCCCTGATCTGGTTGGTGAACACGCACAGGGTCTGGGTGCGGTTGAGGCCGCCGGTGACCTTGCGCATCGCCTGGGACATCATGCGGGCCTGTACGCCGACCGTCTGGTCGCCCATCTGCCCCTCGAGCTCGGCACGCGGCGTAAGCGCCGCCACCGAATCGATCGCAATCACGTCGACCGCGCCGGAGCGGATCAGCATGTCCACGATCTCGAGCGCCTGCTCGCCGTAGTCGGGCTGGGAGACGAGCAGCTCGTCGATGTCGACCCCGATCTGCTTGGCGTACAGCGGGTCCATGGCATGCTCGGCGTCGACGAACGCACACACCCCACCCAGCTTCTGGGCCTCGGCGATGATGTGGTAGACGAGCGTGGTCTTGCCGGATGACTCCGGGCCGAAGATCTCGATGATGCGCCCGCGCGGGACGCCGCCAATCCCGAGCGCCAAATCAAGCGGCAACGCGCCGGTCGGAATCGCGTCCACGGCCACCCGCGCGCCCGGATCGCCCATGCGCATGACGGTCCCCTTGCCGAACTGTCGCTCGATCTGCGTCAGGGCGCCCTGCAGCGCCGCCTGACGCTTGGCGTCCGCCTTGGGGTCGGACGTGGCCCCCGGCCTCTTATCGTGCTCGCTCATCTTCCGTTCGGCTCCTTGTCTATGCGCTTGATCCCACCACGGTAGGAGGGGTAGCGGACGGAACCGGCACGCTAGAGCCGCGGCCTGCAACGGAACAAGACGCGTTGGTCGCACAAGAGCGACAGCTTTGAGCAAATTGTGCGACAGAGGGCCGACGGTGCGTGCGGAGAGGGCGCCGGCGGTAGATGCCGGGCGGGAAGCCGCGGGTCGACGAGGCTGCGCCGGCAGGGCCCAGCGGCGCCGGGACGACGCCCGGTGTCAGCTCGGGCGGTTCAGAACGTCGCGCAGCGCCGGCTCGAGGTCGCGGTGGCGGAAGCCGTATCCGAGCTGCTCGAGTCGCCTCGGGACCACGCGCTGGCCGGTGAGCACGATCTCGGCCATCTCGCCGTAGAGCGCCTTCAAGGCGAACGCCGGCACCGGTAGCACCGCTGGACGTCCGAGCACCCGCCCGAGCGTGCGCGAGAGCTCGGTATTGGTGACCGGGGTGGGTGCGGTGAAGTTGATCGGCCCGGCAGCATCGGGGTTGTCGAGGCAGAACAGCATGGCGCCGAGGACGTCGTCGAGATGGACCCAGGGAACATATTGGCGCCCGCCGGCAACTGGGCCGCCGATGCCGAGCCGGAAGAACGGGAGCATCTTGGCCAGCGCTCCTCCGGCCGGCGATAGCACGACACCGGTGCGGGTAACCGCGACGCGGAGATCGCTGGCGGCGAGGAGCGCCTCGTGCTCCCAGGCGACGACCACTTCGGCCAGGAAGTCGCGGCCGGCCGGCGCATCCTCGTCCAGCGGCTCCTCGGCACGGTGGCCGTAGTAGCCGGTGGCGGATTGCGAGAGAAGCGTGCGGGGTCGGCGATCGGGCGTCAGCGCGAGCATTGCCTGCACGACCGAGCGCGTGCCGTCAACCCGCGAGCGGCGGATCTTCTCCCTGGCCTCGGCGCTCCAGCGCTGCGCCACCGGCTCGCCCAGCAGATTCACAACGGCGTCAGCGCCGGCCAGGGCCGCCTCAGGCGGTGGCTCATCTCCGGGCGTGGACCAAGCGTGCGTCTGCACCCGATCCCCCAGCGCATCCCGCGCGCGTGCCGCGTCGCGGGAGAGCGCCACGACCTCGTCCCCGCGATCGACCAGGGCGGCGACGAACGCCCGTCCGATCGTCCCCGTGGCACCAGTGACGACGACTCGCATCAGTGAAGCTTGCCGGATGTGGGCGATGGGCGTCGATCAGGTGGGTCATAAGCCCACACTCGACCGCACGTCGCGCTCGAGTGTCGAGTGCGCCCCCATATGGGTGCCCGGATGTGCATTCGGCATCCGCGGGGGCCTCGAGTGTCTTGTTATGACCCATGACCGACACCTGGGCGAACCCGCGACCCGCCGGCGCCTCAGGACCAGATCCGGTCGAACGCCGCCTGATCGAAGGGGATCAGCCAACCCTCGGCGATCCGCCCGCCGGCAACCCGGAACACCCCGACGGTCTCCCAACTGACCTCCTCGCCCCGGCGCACGGCCCGCCCGCCGGCCAGCTGCACGACGCGGCCGGCGATCGGCGACGCCCCGTGCACCGCGACGCGGAACGTCCCGTCCATCATGTCGCGGCGTCGGGCGAAATACTCCAGGACAGCGTCGACCCCGCGATGCTCGCCGGCGATGGCGCTGGCGCCTGGCACGTGCCACACGACATCGTCGGCCAGGAGAGCCCGGACGGCATCGATCGAGCCGCCGGCGTACATCCGGGCCTGCTCCTCGTGGAATCGTCGCACGACCGATAGGGGATCCGCCGCGCCCGGCGCTGACCCCAGCTCGACCACGCTCAATGATTCGTACCGCGCGCCACCGGAGCCGAGGCGCGAGCGGTACAGGGTCACCCGAGAGCATCGCACCTCGACCGCCGGCGCAGCGGGCAGTTCCGCCGGCCGGATCCGGACGTCTCGACCGACCCGCGCCACGGTGACGTGGCCCAGGAACGGACGCGGCTCGGGGGCGTACCAGCCGCCGCCCACCAGTGCCGACGACAGCGCCGCCTGGACCCGCGCCAGCGCACCGTCGTCGTCGGCCAGCCGCACGGCCAGCACGCGCGGCCGCCGCGGCGGCAGCCACACCGGCTCGGCGAACCCGGACTCGACCGCCGGCTCGCCGGCCACTGCGCCACACGCCCCGGCGATTGCCTCGATTTCCGCTGTGCGCCGGGAGCCGAGGAAGCAGAGCGTCGCGTGAAGATTCTCCGCTCGCACCGGGCGCAGCCCGCGAAGGTTCGAGAGCACCGCCGACCCCCAGTGCACCAACGCCTCCCGGGCCGGCTCCGGCAGCTCGAGAGCCACGAACAGTCGCGCGCGCTCGTCCGGGGGTGGCGCCGGCGCCCCCGACCGCGGCCCCGGCTCGGCCGCCCCGGGCGCCGCGGCGCCAGAGGTTGGCGCGGTCTTCAAGCCGCTCATGCCTGCTCGGTGCGAAGGTCCCGCACCGAGGAGGAGGGCGCCGCGGCCACATCGCCCACGAGCACCCGGCGGAGCAGGTGCATGGCGACAGTCGTCGAGCGGTCGCGAATGTCCGACCGGCTCCCGGGCAGGCGCAGGCGCCGGGTGAGCCGCGCCTCGTCGCGCGAGGCGACCGAGAAACACACCGTCCCGACCGGCTTCTCCTCCGTCCCGCCGCCTGGGCCGGCGATTCCGGTGATCCCGATCCCGAAATCCGCGCCGAGTCGCAGTGCGGCGCCGATGGCCAGCGCCTCGGCCACCTCGCTCGACACCGCGCCGAAGCGCTCGATCAGCTCCGGGCCGACGCCGGCCAGAGAAACCTTGGCCTCATTCGAATAGACGACCAGGCCGCCGAGGAAGTACGCCGAGGAGCCCGCCAGTTCGGTCAGACGCGCCGACATGAGCCCGGCCGTGCACGACTCCGCCGCGGCCACCGTCCATGCGGATCCGTTCAGCAGCGAGGCGACCTGCTCGTCCACGGTCGAGCCGTCGCGCGAGAACAACTGATCCCGGTGGCGCTCGGCGAGGAAGTCGAGGAACGCCGCGTAAGCCGGCTCGGCCGAGGCCTCGTACCGGGTGGCGACCTCAATCTCGCCACGGCGCAGGCAGGTGGTGATCTCGAGCGACGCCAAGGGCACACTCGCGTCAGCCGCGGCGCGTAGGGTGTTGGCGATCTCGGACTCCGGGATCCCGTACAGCCGCACGATTCCCCACCGGTAGACCGTGGCGCCGGCGATCGCGTGCTGGAACGCGTCCGTGTGGACCGCCTTCTCCCACATCTCGTGCAGCTCGCGCGGCGGCCCGGGCAGGACTACGACGGTGGGACGAGCACCATCGGAAGGTGGCACGACCAGGCCGGGCGCGGTCCCGACCGGATCCAAAACCGTGGCTCCTTGCGGAACCACGGCCTGCTTGCGGTTGGCCGAGCGGATTGCCTCGGCGTCCAGCCCCGGCCAGCGACTCATCAGCGGCCGCAGAATCTCAGCGATCTGCTCCTCGAGCTCCGCGTCCAGCACCATCTCGCGCCCGGCGAACTGCCCGACGATCTCGGCGGTCAGGTCGTCCGCGGTAGGACCGAGGCCGCCGCTGGTCACGATCAGAGCCACCCCGGCATCGGCCATGAAGCGAAGCGCCGCCATCAGGTCGTCGGGACGGTCGCCGACGATCTGGATCATCGCGGCGTCGACCCCGAGCTCGACGAGGCGCTCGGACAGCCAGGGGCCGTTGCGGTCGGAGATGATCCCCGTCAGCACCTCGGTGCCCGTGACCAGGATGCCCGCCCTGACCGGCGCCGCGACCGAGTGCGCCCGAGCCGAGTCGCCGCCCGTGCTCATGCGCAGGTCGGCTGCTGGGCCGGCGAGAGTGGGGTGGTCTTGCCAGGGGTCAGCATGTACCCGATCGCGCGGGCTGACGGCGCGACCGGAACTGTCTTGCCATCGACCTTCATCTGCACCCCGGCGTTCCCGAGCGTGAGCAGCAGCTTCTTTGCCGTCTCGGTCGGAATCGACTGGCCGGCGGCGAAGATCACACCGGGGATCAGACGCTTCCCGCTCCCGTCCTCGAGGCACACGTACACCGAGCTGGTCGGCACCAGCTTCAGGGTTACGGCCGTCGGCTTGCGCGGCGGGGCGTGCCGCGCGCGGCGATGGTGAGCGCGCCCTGCCGCGGTGGCCGAGCGCGCCGCCGTCGAAGGGGTCGTCGTCGAAGAGGAGCTGGAGTTCGGCGTTCCCAGGCTTCCGATCACGAACAGCGCGGCGACCACGGCCGCCAGAGCGAGCACGACCGCCCCGAGCCGCCCCAGACGGGGCAGTCGCCGACGGCGCTCCCGCTCGCGCCCCAGCGGGGTTTTGGGGCGCAGCTCCTGGTCGGTCGGCCGCTCGTAGCGGCGCTTGTACTCGTCGACCAGGTGCCGGCTGTCGAGGCCCAGGAAGTCGCCGTACGTCCGCAAGAAGCTCTTGACGTATACCGGGCCGGGGAGCAGGTCCCATTCCTCGTTCTCGATCGCGCGCAGATACTTTGCCCGGATCTTCGTCCGCGCCTCGACTTCGCTGATGTCGATCCGTGCGCGGATCCGCGCCTCGCGCAGTGTCGTGCCGATATCCGCCATCCGCCTGCGAAGGCTAGCGTCGCAGCGCACATCGCCAGGGCCGCTATTCGCTTCCTCGCCCCGGGCCCGGCCGAGCCTTCACCGCTACTCGCCGGCGTCGTCCGGAACGCGCACCCGGCTGGCCCCGGTGGCGCCCTCGGCCTCGGCCAGGTGGGCCAGGATCCGGGGTACGTCCGCCTCGGTGATCAGCACCTGGCGCGGCTTGGAGCCTTCGTAGCCTGAGATGATCCCGCGCCGCTCGAGCATGTCGATCAGCCGTCCGGCGCGGGTATAGCCGAGACGCAGGCGGCGCTGGAGCATGGAAGTCGAGGCGGTCCCCATCTGGGCCACCAGCGCGATCGCCTCATCGAGCAGCGGGTCCTCGTCGGGATTGAACTCCGAATCCTCTGAAGCAGAATCCGCCTCGTCTCCCGGGACCTCCTCCAACAGCTCGTCGTGGAACTCCGGCTCGCCCTGTCGGCGCCACGCGTCGGTCAGCTCGGCGATCTGCTCCTCGTCGATGTACGCGCCCTGGATCCGCTGGAGCTTGCTCGAGCCGACCGGCGAGAACAGCATGTCGCCCTGACCGAGGAGCGACTCGGCGCCGTTGTGGTCGAGGATCACGCGTGAGTCCGTCTGCGAGGACACCGCGAAGGCGATCCGCGACGGCACGTTGGCCTTGATCATCCCGGTGATTACGTCCACGCGCGGCGACTGGGTAGCCAGCACCAGGTGGATGCCCACCGCACGCGCTTTCTGGGCCAGGCGGATGATTGAGTCCTCGACGTCAGCCGGGGCCACCATCATGAGGTCGGCCAGCTCGTCGATCACGCACAGGATGTAGGGCAGCGGCGGCTCTCCGCGCTTCTCGCGCGCGCGATTGAGCTCCGGCAAACTCCGCGTCCGCGCCAGCGACATGGTGCCGTACCTCTGTTCCATCTCGCGCACCAGGTTCTGGAGCGCGTTGGCTGCCATCCGCGGGCTCGTGATGACCGGCGTGAGCAGGTGCGGGATCCCCTCGTAGTGATTGAGCTCCACCTGCTTGGGATCGACCAGCACCACGCGAATCTCGTGCGGTGTGGCTCGCAATAACACGCTGCAGAGCATCGCGTTGACGCAGGCCGACTTGCCCGACCCGGTGGTGCCGGCCACCAGGAGGTGGGGCATCTTGGCCAGGTCGGCGCCGATCGCGCGGCCCGCGATGTCCTTGCCGAGCCACACCGTCAACGGCGACCAATCGGTCGGCGGGTCCTGGAAAACGTCGCCGAGATGGACGATCCGGCGCCGGGCGTTCGGGACTTCGACCCCGACGGCCTGCTTGCCCGGGATGGGGGCCAGGATCCGGATCTCGGTCGCGGCCAGGGCGTACGCGAGATCGTCCTTCAGTTGAGCCACTTTCGAGACCTTCGTCCCCGGCGCGAGACGGAGCTCGTAGCGGCTGATGTGCGGCCCGGTAACCCGTCCGATCACCTTGGCCTCGATCCCGAAGTGCCCGAGCGTCTCGAGCAGCGTGGCCGCGACCTGCTCCTGCCCGGCGGTGTCCGGGCGTGCCGCCTCGCCTGTCGACCGCACGAGGAACCGAGCCCGCGGCACGTGCCACACGAAGCTCGGATCGTCGGTGATGCTGGCCCGGTAGCGGCCCTGCGGGGTGAGGTCGCCGAGCTTCGGCTCGCCGTCCGCATGCGCGGAGGCGCCGTGCTCGGACCCGCGCTCCCGGGCGCCACGTTCGGACCCGCGCTCCGGATCACCGCGTTCGGCTTCGGTCTCCGCGGCGGTGAGCTCGGGCTCGTCCGGATCCACAGCGGCCGGCCCCTCATCGGTGATCGGCGGCGCCTCCACGTGGGTGGCGCGAACCACGAGCTCAGAGGTGTCCGGCTCCGGCGGCAGGAGGGAACCACCGAGATCGCCGGCGGAGGTTTGCGTGGCCCGGGCGCGCGTCGCTCCGCTGGCCGGACGGCGCGCCACCGAAGCCGCCACCCCCTCGGTGGAACGCCGGATCACCCGCGTGGTCCCGGCCACGCGGGCGCCGGTGGCACGAACCACGCCGGCCAGGGTCGCGCCGGTGACCAGGATCAGCCCGGCCGCGAACAGGAACACCGCGAGGATGTCGGCCCCGAGGGTGGAGATCAGGTGCGAGGTCACCCACAGCTCGCCCTGACCCACCACGCCGCCCCGGTCCTCGAACGCAGCGGCCCGCCAGAACGCACCGTTGTGCAGCATGCCCGGACCGATGCCGAGCGTCCCTGCCGCCAGCGCCAAGGTGATCGACGCGGTGAGGCAAATCACGCCAGTGCGCAGCGGACGAGCCGGCGGACGCACCTCCCGCGCCAGCACGAAACCGCCGGCCACCACCAGCGCGGCAGGCACCACATAGCCGAGCGCACCGAGCACGAAGCGCATCGCCGTGACGGCGCCGTTGCCGAGCGTTCCTCCATCCCATTGAAAGTAGGCGACGCCCCCGAGCAGGATCCCGAGCGCGATCAGTCCGAGGCCAAGGATGTCGACGTGGTGGGGTTCGAGTTCGGGGCGAGACAGCCGCGCCGACGAGAGGCCAGCCAGGAGCGAGCGCGTCGCGCGCTTGGGCGGCGTCTTGGAGCGCTTGCGGGCGGGCATCTCGGGGGAAATGCCTTCGACGCGCGCGACCCGCTTCCTCCCCGCCCACGCGAGCATCCCAATCCTGGCCCGCGCGAACTGCCCGACGTACCATCTAACCAACGGATATGGCCGATTACGAGCGGACACCCCGCGTGCTGGTGGTGGAGGACGACGATGCGATCGCGCAGGTCCTCCAGCGCTCGCTGCGCATGGAGGGCTACGA
>JAFAZZ010000325.1 GCA_019239375.1 Solirubrobacterales bacterium
GTTCGCCCAGGCGGCCCTGCTTTACCGGCAGTCCTGGGAGGTGGCGCCGCCTACGGCGTACGGCCGGCTGGTCGGGATGCTCAAGTCCTCCACGCTCGCCGGCGGCGGCACGTCCGAGGCGGAATACGTGCTCGCTGCGCTGCCGGACCCGGATCCGCAGTCGGCCACCGCGTCCTACGCGCGCGCCCTCGCCGCGCTGATCGCGGGGCTTGACGAGGACGCACGGGTGTGGGCGCGGCGGATGAGCGGTGGCGGGGATGCGTTTGCTCGTACGGCGGCGGCGATCGCCGCACTGGCCGGACATGACGCGTCGGGCTTTCAGGGCGCCCTGGACGAGATAGTGCGCGATTTCGAGCAGCGAGCCGAGCACCTCACCGGCGTGGCGATCGCCGACACCGCGCTCATGCTCGAGGTGCTGGCGGCACGGCGCGGGGTAGCGGTGGCGATCGAAAGCCCGGTCCTGCCGACGCTCCCGTGATCTAGGCTCGGCCGCCGGCGCGAGGACGGCGGCCGGCGCGAGGAGGGCGGCCGGCGCGGGGATTGCGGCCGCCGGCGCGCGGCCGGCGTGGGGATTGCGGGCCGCCGGGGCGGCCGGCGCGGTGATCGCGGCCGCCAGCGCGGGGATTGCGCCCGCCGGAGCGGCCAAAGCGGCCGGCGCGGCCATCGCGGCCGCCGGAGCGGCCAAAGCGGCCGGCGCGGCCATTGCGACCTCGCCGCCATGTAAAACGCACCAAACCCCGCACCTCGGCTGACCTCGGCGACATAAGCATCGTGCCAATGCTTATGTGCGCAAAGTGCGGGGAGCGAGGGGAGGTTTGCGACGTTTTACATGGCGCTGGTGGCGTCGCCCGCCCGCGGCCCGCCTGAGATCGCGTGAAAGGAGCTGGTGCGAAGGGTGCCAGAACGAGACGGGGGCGCCGTGAGCCGGCGCGGATGGCGTGGCCGTCCGCGGCGCCCGGGCATTGCGAGCAACGGGAGCCGGCGCGGATGGCGCGGCCGTCCGCGGCGCCGGGTATCGCGAGCAACGGGAGCCGGCGCGGATGGCGCGGCCGTCCGCGGCGCCGGGCATCGCGATCATCGCCTGGTGGCCGCGGCGTCCAGAAGCGCGTTGGCAGCGCGCCGGCTTAGTTCTCGGAAAGAGCTGGAATCCTCCGGGTCCGCCGCCGATCCCGTTGCTAGGATCGGCTCAGTGACCGCCCTCGCCGACCTGCCCCTGATTGCGTCGGGCAAGGTCCGCGAGATATACGAAGGGCACGATCGGACCCTGGTGATCGTCGCGTCCGACCGGATCTCGACCTACGACGTCGTACACCCGACGCCGATCCCGGACAAGGGGGCGGTGCTGACCGGCCTTTCGACGTTCTGGTTCGAGAGAACCGCGGGAATCGTCCCGAACCATGTCGTGTCGCTCACCGACGGAGTCCCGGCCGAGGCGCGCGGTCGCGGCATGCTCGTGCGCAAGCTCGAGATGCTCCCGATCGAGTGCGTGGTGCGCGGATATCTGAGCGGGTCCGGTTGGAAGGACTACCAGCGAACCGGCGAGGTGTGCGGGATCGGCGTGCCCGCCGGGCTGAGCGAATCGGACCGGCTGCCCGAGCCGATCTTCACCCCGGCGACCAAGGCCCAGGAGGGTCACGACGAGAACATCGACTTCGACCAGGCCGCCGAGTTGGTCGGCGATCGCACGTTGACCGAGAAGGTCCGCGAGGTCTCGCTCGCGGTCTACCGCCATGCCGCCGAGCACGCCCGCGAGCGGGGGATCATCCTCGCCGATACCAAGTTCGAGTTCGGCCTGGATGGCGCCGGAGAGCTGACCTTGGGAGACGAGGTGTGCACGCCGGACTCCTCGCGCTTCTGGCCCGCCGACCAGTACGAGCCGGGCCGTCCGCAACCCAGCTTCGACAAGCAGTTCGTCCGCGACTGGGCCTCGTCGACCGGCTGGGATCGCAATCCACCGGCGCCCGCCATCCCCGACGACGTCGTCGCGCGCACGCGCGAGAAGTACATCGAGGCATACGAACGGATCACGGGCGAGCCGTTCGAGGCCTGGCTTCAGCGGACTCGATGAGAGCGCGGGTCCTGGTCAGGCCCAAGGCGGGAATCCTCGACCCGCAGGGCCAGGCGGTGGAGCGTGCGCTGCCGGCGCTCGGATTCGAGGGCGTGCGCAACGTACATGTGGGGCGGATGATCGAGTTGGACGTCGAGGAGCCAGACCGGCTGCCGGAGATGTGTGAACGGCTGCTGACCAATCCGCTGATCGAGGATTGGGAGATCGAGGAGGCGTCGGAGGTCGAGAAGGCGTCCGAGATCGAGGAGCCTACGCGGTGAGGTTCGGGATCGTCCGCTTTCCTGGTTCGTGCGACGACATCGACGCGCTGCAGGCGTCGAC
The DNA here is from genome assembly GCA_019239375.1 of Solirubrobacterales bacterium. Lineage (GTDB taxonomy): Bacteria > Actinomycetota > Thermoleophilia > Solirubrobacterales > Solirubrobacteraceae > Palsa-465. The sequence continues at coordinate 2,390 of JAFAZZ010000325.1, forward strand.
CCGGGTGGGGGACGCCGTATTGCTCTGGCACGCCGACCACGGCCTCCAGGGAGCCGATGCAGTAATCGTGCCGGGCGGCTTCTCTTACGGCGATTACTTGCGCGCGGGGGCGATCGCGCGGTTTGCCCCCGTGATGGCCGAGGTCGAGGAGTTCGCGCGCGAGGGCGGGCTGGTGCTGGGCATCTGCAACGGCTTCCAGGTGCTGTGCGAGGCGCATCTGCTGCCTGGCGCGCTGCTGCCGAATGTCTCGCTGAAGTTCGTCTTCCGGCAGGTGGAGCTCGAGGTGGTCCGTGCCGGGGGCCCGTTTACCGGCGCCTGCGAACCTGGCCAGCGCCTCTCGATCCCGGTCAAGCACACGACCGGCCGCTACTACGCGCCCGACGCTCAGCTGGACGCGTTGGAGGCGGCCGGGCAGGTCCTGCTTCGCTACGCGCCCGGGCACAATCCCAACGGTTCGTTGCGTGACATCGCCGGCGTTTGCAACGAGGCCGGGAACGTGTTCGGCCTGATGCCTCATCCCGAGCACGCGGTCGATTCGCTCGGCGGGTCGGTCGACGGCCTGAGGATCTTCGAGTCGATGCGAGCTCATGTCGAGCAGCGCGTACTCGCTTGAGGAGCGCCACCGCGCGCTCGGGCTGACCGACGAGGAGTACACCCGAATCCTCGATCGGCTGGGCCGCGCTCCCAACGATGTCGAGCTGGCCATGCTGTCGCTGATGTGGTCCGAGCATTGCGGCTACAAGCACTCCCGGCGGCTGCTGCGGCGGCTGCCGACCGAGGGGCGGCACCTGCTGATGGGCCCTGGCGAGAACGCCGGCGCCGTCGACGTGGGGGGTGGCCTGGCGGTGGCCTTCAAGGTCGAGTCGCACAACCATCCGAGTGCGGTGGAGCCGTTCCAGGGCGCCGCCACCGGCGTGGGCGGGATCCTGCGCGACGTGTTCGCCGTGGGAGCCCGGCCCATCGCGGTGCTCGATTCGCTGCGTTTCGGTGAACCGGCGAGCTCTGAACGATCGAGGTACCTGCTCGAGCGGGCGGTCGCGGGGATCGGCCACTACGGCAACTCGATTGGCGTGCCCACGGTCGGCGGCGAGATCTACTTCGAGCCGAGCTACGAGCAGAACTGCCTAGTCAACGCGATGTGCCTGGGGCTGGCGCCGCACGACCGGCTGATCCGCAGCGCCGCCGCCGGCCCCGGCAACGTCGTTGTCCTGCTCGGCGCTCTGACCGGCCGCGACGGGATCGGCGGCGCGTCGGTGCTGGCCAGCGCCGAGCTCGGGGAGGGAGATGAGGCCAAGCGCCCGTCTGTCCAGATCGGCGACCCGTTCACCCAGAAGAAGCTGCTCGAATGCTGCCTGGAACTGCTCGAACGCGAGCTGCTGGTCTCGCTCCAGGACCTGGGGGCGGCCGGCCTAACCTCGGCGGCCTCGGAGATGGCGGGCAAGGGAAACGTCGGCCTGACCATCGACCTGTGCCAGATCCCGCTGCGCGAGCCCGACATGGAGCCGTTCGAGATCATGGTCTCGGAGTCCCAGGAGCGGATGCTGTGCG
>JAFAZZ010000573.1 GCA_019239375.1 Solirubrobacterales bacterium
ACGTTCCGGGCCAGGCAGAGATCGAGGATTCGGCGTGACTCGGTGAACCCGGTCCGTGCCGTCTTGACGCTCACGACGCCGACCGCGCCTTCCTCGAGCGCGCGGCCGACGTGGGCCAGGGTGATGCAGCTCTCATCACCGACCAGAGGCGCCATCCAACGGGCGGCGAGGCTGCGACGGCCTGCCCGATCCTCGACCGAGATCGGCTCCTCGACAGCCCGTACCCCCAACTCGGCGAGCCCGTCGCCGACAAGCAATGCGTCCTCGTAGCTCCAGCCCCGATTGGCGTCGACGTACAGCTCGGCGGCGGGCAGGGCCTGGCGGATCGCCCGCACAGCCGCGAGGTCCACGCCCGGCGCTCGTCCCACCTTCACCTTGAAGGCCTTGATCCCGAGCTGCTCGCTCACCGTGACGGCCTCCTCTGCCATCGCGGCCGGTTCTGCGAACGACACCATGTGCGCGGCGGCAACGTCATCGGCGTATCCGCCCAGCAATAGGTGGCACGGGCATCCGAGGACCTGTCCGACGACGTCCCACACGGCCAGGTCGACGGCCCCGCGCGCGACGTAGTTGCCCGTAAGGTCGGCGCAGCGTTCGGCGACAAGCTCGAGGCGCAGCGGATCGACACCACTCAGCGCGTCGCTGAGCTGCCCGCTCACCGCTGCGACGATTGACGCCTGAGTCTCTCCGTAGGTGTACGGGCGGGGCTGCGCCTCGGCCTGACCGACGAGCCCGGCGTCGGTGTACACGCGGACGAGCACGTTGTCCGCGCTGCCCACGCTTCCGGATGCGAAGCGCGGCGAGCGGCGGTAGGGCAGAGCGAACGGAATCGCCTCGATCTTCGTGATCCGCAGCGTCCCGGCGCTGGACGCAAGACCGCCAGATGGCGCCGGATAGGTTTCCAAACGGATCGTCTCCTTCATTCCCAGCAATGTACGGACGATCGGATGCCTGACAATGCTCGCAGACATCCTGACGAAAACCTACTCGGCAGGCGTGGGTCATATCCACGCACGCGGGCCGCGGCATGAGATCGCCGAGCCGGACTCCTGGTAGCGGAACGCCGCAGAAGCAGTTCGATCGAGCGCGGAATCTGACCCCTCAGGAATCGCTCAGAAGCGCCGCCAGCGACGCTCCGCTCAACTGGTGCTTCGGTATGAAGTCGCATCCCGGCCACGGCAACCCCCGGCCAAAGTCTGACCTGCTCCGGCTGGAGGTCAACACCACTCGCGGTGCGTATGGCTCCGCCACGAGTTCGCGGGCCACCTCCGGCCCCGAGCGGTCGGGGAGCATCACGTCGAGCAAGACGACGTCTGGCCGCAGCCTCGCTGCTTGCCGGATCGCCGAAGCGGCATCGACCGCCTCGCCGACAACGGCGAAACCAGACGCCATCAGCACCCGCGCGGCCAGCCGGCGAAAGGTCTCGTGGTCGTCGACGATCAGCACGCGCAGGGGCACGGGCGCATCGTGCCAGCCCCTGCGTCAGGGATAACCCTGAACTGCACCGAGTTTCAGGGAATGCCCTGACGACCAGCCCGCCGCCGCGTCGTAGCCTCGCCGCTCTATCGGCGACCAATACGACCAGGAGGTAACTCACATGCGAGACGCAACCGCACCGGGTGCTGTGGTGGTGCGCGTTCTCGTCGCGCTGCTGACAATGGCTGCGCTGCTCGCGGTCCGGGCAGCGGATGCGAGGGCCCGCGCGGCGACACCCTCACACCGGGTCAACCTCAACTCAACCATGTTCGCGGCCCAGGTCGGCTCGACTACGCGCGGGGCCAGCGTCTACGCCGGCGCTCTCCCCGACCCGAGGCTTGGTCACGGAGCGATCATCTTCAGCACCGCAGGGACCACGCACCTGCGCGTCATCTTCCAGGAGTTCTTCTCCCTCGGCTCGATCCGGGGTAGCGGAAGGGTCACACTGGCGCCGGGCCCTGGCGCGTCGGAGCGATTCACCGGCTCACTGACCATCACCGGCGGCACCGGTAATTACCGGAATGCTCACGGCACGCTCAGCACCAGCGGCACGCTTACCTCGACGGGCAGCGTCAAGGGCACGCTCACGGGGTCGTTCACCTCGTGAAGGGTGAGTGGCGTCAAGTCTCCGCGAGAGACTCAAGATGACGTCCTCGCCGCGGTCACGTCCCGGCCGCCGCGCCCGGCTGCCGGATGGGAAGGCTGAGGCTGGTGAACAAAGCGATCAGGGCGATGACGGCAATGACTGACAGGGACGAGCGCAGCGCGTCGATCCGCGCGGTGGCGTTTTCCTTGACGATCTCGTCGGCCGTCGAGTTGGGAATCCCGGCCTTTTCGAGCGCCGCGCGCAGGTCCTTGTCGGAGAGGAAGGGAACGCCCGAGGAGAGCTCGGTCTTGGCCTTCGACTTGATATCGGCGGGAACGGCCGGGTTGTTCTGGATGCCGGCCACCAGCGACGCGGTGAGCGCGGCGATCAGAACCGCGCCGCTGAGCGCCGTGCCAATCGACGCCCCGAGGTTGGTCACGGTGTTCTGGAGGCCCCCCACCTCGCCGCTTTGCTCGTCGGGCACCGACGAGACGGTGACGCTGCCAAGCTGGGAGGCGAGCGCTCCGATCCCCAGCCCGGCCAGCAGCATCGGCCAGGTCACGATCTCCGCGCCGGCCCCCGCATCCAGAGCCCCGACCATCACCACGATGCCGGCGAACAGCGCCAGGAAGCCGAGCCGCACCACCCGGCGCGGTGAGGCGTTGGGCCAGACCCTCGGGATGCCGGCTGCGGCCAGGAGCAGCGTGAGCGAGAGCGGCAGGAGGCGGACGCCGGTGGCGATCGCCGACAGGCCGAGCGACACCGAGAGAAACAGCGGCACGGCAAAGAACAACCCCGCCTGGAGTAGGTACTGGAAGAAGAACGCGGTGAGCCCGCCGCGCAGGGTGCGGTTGCGGAGAATCGAGGGGTCGACCAGCGGCTCGCCTCCGCGACCCAGCCGCCGGTTCTCCCAGGCAAAGAACAGCCACAGCACGACGCCGCCGGCGAGTACGAGCCAGATCGCCGGGGACAGCCCGAGCCATTCGGGCGCCTCCGGCTTGGCACGCACGAATCCCCAGGAACCTGCCTTCAATATCCCGAACACGACCAGACCCAGGCCCAGGGCGGAGAGGCCGGTCCCGCCGAGGTCGAGCCGCGGGCGTGTCCCGGGCGGCGCGTCGCCGATCCCGCGCGCGAGCGTAAGGATCGTCAGCACGATCAGCACCTCGCCCACGAACACCCAGCGCCACGAGAGATAGGTGGTGAACAGCCCGCCGATCAGCGGCCCCGCCGCGACGGCGATTGCTCCGGCCGAGGCGACCAGCCCGTAGGCCCGCGGGCGCTCGGACGGCGGGAAGTTCGACGCGACCAGCGCCACGATCGCGGGTAGGATGAGCGCCGCACCGACGCCCTCCAGCACCGACCAGCCGATCATGAGGACGGTCAGGCTGGGAGCAATCGCGGTGATGAACGACCCGGAGCCGTAGATCACGCAGCCGATCGCGAACGCGCGCTTGCGACCGAGGATCTGCCCGAGCTTCCCGCCGGTGATCATCAGCGACGCCATGACCAGGGTGTAGAAGGTGATCGCGGTCTGGATGCCGGTGACGGTCGTCCCGACATCCTTCGCCACCGTGGCAATCGACACGTTCATCACCGAACTGTCGAGCGTCATCAAGAACTGGCCGGCGCCCAGGGTCAGCAGCACGACCCCCGTGGCGCTGGCGGCCCGCTCGGTGGTGAGCGCCATACCAGGCGAAGCTAGCGCGGCGGTCCAGGTTCGAGATCACCCGAACCGGATGATGGGCCAGGCCAGGGGTCCATCGGGCTTCCCTCGGCGTCGGCGCGCCAGCCCAGCGCCCGGCGCCGGGAAGCCGAAAACGCGCTCACCACGAGGTCGTAGGAGTCTTCGACCATGTCATGGATCATCCGATCCGGGAGCGAGCCGTCGAGGATCACCGTGTTCCAGTGGCGCTTGTTCATGTGATAGCCCGGCAGCACCGCTGGATGCATCGCGCGAAGCTGCCCGGCGAGCGCCGGCTCGCATTTCAGGCTGATGCTGAGGGGACTGCGCGCGAGCGCGGAGAGCGCGAACATCTTCCCGGCAACCTTGAAGACCGACGTCTCCGAACCGAACGGGAAGGTCTCCGCCGCTCCCGCAAAAGCCAGGCACAGCTCGCGCAGCTCGGCCGGAACCATGGGTTGACCGTATCGAGCGCCCCGATGTTCTTCGCCATCGCCGGGTGCGGCCAGGAACTCTCCGTGCGCCGGCTGGCGTTCACCCCAGAACCCGATGGGCAGCGAGGGCCGCGCCGGCGGTGCGCAGGAGCACCCGCTCGGCGTTGCGGGGATCCATGGCGCCGGCGGTGACCTGTCGGCCCGCTGAGTGGATCAGGTCGGTTACCGTGCCGACTAGCCAATCGATGGGCACGTCAGGGTCGAACTCTCCGCTGCGCTGGCCGCGGCGGATCAGCGAGCGGAGCGGCCTCAATGCTGGCTCGAGCCGGCGCCGCAGTTCCGCGGGCTCGAGCCGCCGTGGGTTGACCATCACGAGCCCGCGGTAGCGGCCCACCGCCTGCCACGCGGCGAGTAGGACGCGCTCGACGGCCTCGGTGGCGGCGCCT
>JAFAZZ010000010.1 GCA_019239375.1 Solirubrobacterales bacterium
GGACCCGGCCCCAGCGGCCGGCCAGGTGCCAGAGCAGCACCGCCAGGCGGGCCTCGAGCCGGGGCTGCGCCGCGATCGCGCGCTGCACCTCGAGACTGACGATCCGGCGTCCTGAGCGGCGCAGCAGCGCCTGCGCGAGCTCGGGCCAGAAACGCACGCGGTTCGCGAAGCTCCCGTCCAGCAGCGCGAAGCGAACCGGTGAGAGCGCCCGCCAACCCAGCTCGTAGCTCACGAGCTGATCGATCTGGCTGTCGGGCGGCTGCAGGAGCTCGCCGGGGCCGAGCAGCTCGGCCGAGACGCGGTCGGCGACCCGGACGTTGAGCGCCAGCAGCCCTTCGAGCACCAGAAGCCCAGGACCGCTCGATACCCTCGTGAACCACTCGCACCAACTCCAGCCGCCCCGCTCCACCGCAACGTGAGCGCTGTCGCGGCAGCCCAGCCGCGCGCCGCGCCGGCGGCTCGAGCTCATCAGCCAGATCGGCGTCGAGATCGAGCAGGCTGCGCCACACCGCGCTTGGACCAAACCGGCTGAGTGCACGCCGAGAGTGCCGGGGACACCAGCCGGCTGCTCACCTCTCATTGGTTTGCCACCCCCTCAAGACGTCCCGCACCGCGGGCTTGCCAGCGCTCGCCGGGCACGTCTAGGTTGTCGTCCGCGCTGCGTGCGGCACCCGGCGTCGCGCGAATCGCCAGCTGACCGCCAACCGGATGGGGCCCGTTTCCCGCCCCGCTCACGAACGCTTCATCGCTACCCGGCGGCAGCGCGTAGCGCCACCCGCTCAAGTTAAGCCGACCCGATCTCGGTGCCAACTCTCTCCCGACCCCAGGACAAAGGTGGCCGGCGCCAGGGGCTACTCGGGGATTCCACTCTGGCTGAGGTGAGCGCTCCAGCGCTCCTCGATGTGTCCGAACCGCCAGACCGACATCGCGGTTGCCCAGGTCGCGATGAACATGCCGACGATCACGAACCCGACCAGGTTGATGTTGATGTTCTCAAACCAGTTCCAGAACGAGCCTGACAGGTTGAGCTCCGAGGCGGTCAGTCCGCCGAGCTCGATCGTCCCGACCACGGCCGCGACGGCGACCGACAGGCCGGTGATGGTGATGTTGTAAAAGACCTTACGGACCGGTTTGGAGAACGCCCAGCCGTAGGCGAAGTTCATGAATGACCCGTCGATCGAGTCCATCAGCGACATCCCGGCGGCGAACAGGATCGGCAGGCACAGGATCGCGTACCAGGGCAGTCCCGCCCCGGCGGCGCCACCGGCCAGGACGAGGAGCGCGACCTCGGTGGCGGTGTCGAACCCGAGGCCGAACAGCACGCCGATGGGATACATCTGCCCTGGCCTGGTCACGGTCCGGGTGAGCCGGCCGAGGAAGCGGTTCATCAGCCCGCGCTTGCCCAGCTGCTCCTCGAGCTGCTGCTCGTCATAGCGGCCGGTCTGCATCTCGCGAAACACGTTGATGATCCCGATCAGGATCACGACGTTGATCGCCGCGATGACGTAGAGGAACGATCCCGAGACCAGGGTGCCGATCCAGTTGGTCACCTGGTGCAGGTTGGAGTTGTCGTTCTTGACCGGCCCGTCGAGCGCGCGCACGCCGACCGAGATCAAGAACGCCAGCGCGAACACGATCGTGGAGTGTCCCAGCGAGAACCAGAACCCGACACTCAACGGGCGCTTACCCTCCGCCATCAGCTTGCGGGTGGTGTTGTCGATCGCTGAGATGTGGTCGGCGTCGAACGCGTGCCGCAGCCCGAGCGTGTAGGCGGTCACCCCGATCCCGACGGTGAACGTTCCGGCGGTGCCCACGTGGTATCGGTGCGGGGCGACCAGGGCGATCAGCGTCAGGAAGCCGGCGGCGTGCAGACCCGCGACGACGACGGCCATCAGCACGAGCGTCCGTTGCTGACCGGGGTCAAGCGACGTCCAGAACGCATATAGACCGGGTCGCCGCTCGGCTCCATCTGTCGCTGTGTCCATCTCGCTTCTCCTTTTCTCCGCGCGGACGCGCTATGACCACCGCGCCAGGGCTGAACAGCGGGTGCCCGCCCGCAGGGCGGGCACCCACGCCGGCTAGCTCAATCGGAGCTCTGCGATCGCTCCCTCGGGGACGGACACCGTCGGCCCGGCCGTATCCTCGTCTGCCCAGACGACGTAATCGCCGGCCGGCACGCTGCCGAAGATCGCCGTCAGTAGCGGCCCGGACCGGGTGGCGCGTTCATGAACCCCGGTGTGGACTCGATGTCCGCGCCCCTCGGCGGGGCTGATCTCGATCTCGCGGCCCCGATAGCGCTCGTCGGGGTAGATCACCAGCGCTCCTCGTCCCTCGCCGATGTCGAGCGCGACGGCCGGGCGCCGCTGCCAGCTGGGACGACTGTCTGTGCCCGTCGCGGTGCCGTTCGCGGCGCTCATGATGCGATCGCCGAGAGCGGCGCTGTGTTATAGCCGCTCTGGGGGGTGCCGAGGTACGGGAACTGGGACAGGTAGCTGGTGTTGGCCGCGGTCAGCCCGTCGGTCAGCAGCGCCGCGGCGGCATCGGGCGTGTAGCTCTTGTCTACAAGCGGGTAGGTCGCGCCCGCGATCGCGCGCAGCTCGACTGAGGTGATGTCGTCGAACACCCGTCGTCCGTTCGGGAAGCCGGCGAGATCGCCGCCGATCACGCCGAGCGGATTGGGAGTCCCCGCCGGCGGGATCGACACGTTCAGGCGAAGCTCGTCGGCGTAGGTGCTGCCGGTGTAGTTCTGAAAGCCGGGGACGATCCCGGAAGGAATCCCAGTCAGCAGGATCGCCACCAGATCGGCCCGAGCGGCGGTCAACCTCGCGAGGTTGGGAAACACCCCCGGATACAGCACCGGAAGCAGCCGCGCCAGCTCCGGATGTTGAACGTAGGAGAGAAACTGACTGTCGCTGGCGGGGGTCAGTGAGTTCCACAGGTCCTTCTTGCCCATCGGGACGATCACCTCGTTAAACAGCGGGTTCCCGAGGCGGGACACCTGGACCGGAGGGCCGAACCCTCCCGTGACGCCGCCCGGCTCCCGGATCGAGGCCTTCGAGCGGCTCGCGGCGGCCCACACGCCGATGACCGAATTGCGGTGGTGCCAATCGTGCCATCCGGACGAGCGCGTCAGGTCGTCCTTGGGTACCTGAAGGGCGACTGAGTGCACCCCGAACTCATTGGTGGAGTTCACGCCCATCGAGTTCGCCATGCCGCCGATGTGGAGCTTCTCGAACGGTCGCAGATCACCGAGGTCGAACACGGCCCCGAGGTCGATGTAGAAGCCCTCCAGGCGCTGGCCCGCGAACACCGTCCGCCCGCGTCCCAGCGGGTGGACCGCTTGAGCGGCGAGCGCCGCATAGTTCGGCGTCGACGCCGGTCCGATGTTGCATGGCGGGCACGCCAGGCCGCTCGCCAGCGTCTCTGACCCCCGGCGTGAGGTTCTGGTTACCGAGTAGAACTGCTTGCGGTTCCAGTTCGGGCTGGAGATCGAATCGATCGGCCCGGTGTTGTACAGGAAGGTGTCCGGATCGCCCACCACCGTCTCGAAGTTGAACTCGTAGGTGATGTCCGGCGACCCGTCGCCGTCGTTGTCGACATAGATGTAATACACCACGTCGTCGGCGAACTCGAAGAAGTTCGGGCCGCCGAACGGCGCCTCGAACGGCAGAAAGTTCGCGATCAGCGTGACCGTGTCGGGGTGATCGGGCGAGACGAACGCGTACGTATCGGTGTTGTCGGCGACGGGATCCTTGCTCGTCGCCGGTGCCTCACGATGAGACGACATGTCAAAGCCTCCGAATCGGTGCGTGAAAGGAAGAAGCTGATCGGTTAGCCGGCCGTCAGCGGCCTCGCTTGGCGGCGCGGGCGATCGTGTCGGCGAGCTTGTGGTCGCGAATCGTCACTTCGTGCTTGCCGGACATGACCGTGATCTTGCCGTCGCGGGGATCGCCGATCCACGCCACCACGGGATGGGAATGAGCGGATCGGCGCTGGGCGTCGGCGACGCCGGCGCCAAAAGCTCCGATCGCAGTCATCCCGGCAACAGCCCCCGCAGAGGTCCCGACGAAGCCACGCCTGGTGAGCTCACTCATGATGCTCCTCCTGTATGGAATTCGCCGAGCTCCCGGTCACCGATCGCGCCTCACAGCGCCGGACCAGACCCGGGCACTCGACTCTCGCTCCTGTCTTCGTACGCCGCGGCGAATCGGATCACCGAATCGGTAAAAAACACCCCGAATCGGCCAAAATCACGACGATGATGTCCGCGCTATCGCGCGCTGTCGTGCGCCCGCTGCCGCCGGTGGTCGGGCGGAGCAGACCGACGACCAGGAGCAGCAGCTGACGATCCTCGTAACCGGGACCCACACCGGCCGTGCCCTCGATGCAGAGGACGGCGCAAACCGCGTCTGAAATGGCCGTCGCCGCCGAGTGATCGGTCGAGCTTTTGTTGTTGCTCGGTCATGGTGGGTCGGGGTACCGGGGTGGGGCGACAGGCTTGCGCTGTCGATGGCTGTCCACGCTGAGATGCGCGAGTCGGGACCGCAGGACAGTGGCTGGTCGTTGGCTGCCTCGAACTAACTCGCGAAGTCGGGATCACATAGACGCACCGAGGTCCTCCGGGCTCGCGCGCCGGTCGCCGGCCCCAGTCCGTTTGATCAAGGGTGGTGTGGTGCCGTTCCGGGTCCAGGCGGCGAGCTGCTCCTCTCGTGGTGGCTGGTTGGTCATCTCGGCCCACAAGAACGCGGAGAGCCCGCGGACGGTCACGACGGTC
>JAFAZZ010000198.1 GCA_019239375.1 Solirubrobacterales bacterium
GGTGTGGGCAGCGCGGGTGGCGCCCGGCGCCGCGGGATGGGCAGCGCGCTTGGCGGCCGGCGCCGCGGCGTGGGCAGCGGGGGTGGCGCCCGGCGCCGCGCTGCGGGCCGCGCGAGCCGGCGCGATCCGGCCGGCAGCGGGTGCGCATGCCGCGGCGGGGCTTCTCGTCGCCAGGCGCACGCGCTGGAGGTGAACGAGCGACGAGATGCCCAGTCGCCGGGCCGTTTCCTGGACGGTGCGCGCCACCGATGCGCTCTGCACCAGGTAGACGACGCCGTCGATCCGAGGGTCGGCGCCGTATCCGGTCAGAATCGTCTCCAGGCGGGCGGGACCTTTTGAGGAGAGTTCGAGCTCGAGCGCGATCCGCCCGCCATCGGCGGTCGTCAACAGCAAGTCGGGGTAGTGCAGGCGCTCGCGTCCCGCCGGACCAACCCCGCCGAGCCGGACGCCGAATGGCTCGGCGCCCGGCTCACGCGCGCCGTCGTGCGAGCGAAGCCGGCGCTCCCCGATGACCGCTCGCAGAGCACCAAAGGTGCCGCCCCTGGCGGCGAGCCACAACCAGGCCAAGCCCACGTCGTGCTCATAGCCGCGCAGATCGATCCGGGGCGCCGGCAAGCTGCTCCCGATCACGTCGAGTCCGTCCTTGTCGATCAGGTACATCGGCGGTTTCCCGCGGAACAGCGGCTCGCGCCTGACATAACCGCCATCGACCAACTTGTCCAGGCGCCCGGTCGCCGTCTTGGGCCGGACCCCCAGGAGCTTCGCCGCGTGGTCGGGAAGGGCCAGCCGGTGCTCGGCGAGAAACCCCAGCAGCTCGAGGTCCTGGTCGGTCAGCCGGATCGTGCGCCCCCCGTGGCGGTCCATCTCTCCAGGAGCCTGGAAGGTGGGGGATTTCGCCCCCCGCGGGCTGGATCAGAGTTCGAGGCGCGCCACGCGAGAACGAGCGGGAAGCGATGTACTACTCACGAGACCACGGCGATCCCGTTGCACCACTCGCGAGACCACGGCGATCCCGTTGCAACACTCACGAGATCAAGGCGATCCCGTTGCAATACTCACGAGACCAGCGCGATCCCGTTGCACCGCTCACGAGACCAGCGGTCCCGTTACGACTCACGAGACGACCGCGATCCCGTTCCGTCTGACCTCGAACGCGGCCTCCTCGGCCTCGCCGATGTAGTCGCCGTCCACCTGGAGGGGCAGCGGCCGCGCGTCGAGCGAGCGCACGCGCAGCCCGCCCGCGCCCGAGAACGGGTGGACATGGTGGTGGCGGGTCACCTTGAGGTGACGCGACATCGCGCGGGCGATGATCGTCGGCACGTCGATCGGCCGCGCACGGTCAAGCACGACGCCGGCCACATCGCCGCTCTGGAGCGCGGCGCCCTCGCCCATGTCGACCGGGCGGTTTCCGAAATAGGTGTACGGGGCGGCGTTCTGGACGATGACCGTCACGCCGGCGATGGTCTCGCTCCCGATCTGCGCCTCGAGCCGGGGCGGATGCAACAGGTAGCGCCGCGTGAACGTCCGCACGCCCATCCATGTGTAGTACCACTCACCAAACCGCGCCTTCAGGTGCGGGTGGGCATCGACCTGCTCGACCACGCTGGCGTCCAGCCCCGCGCCGGCCGAGAAAACGAACATCCGCCGATTGACCGAGCCGATGTCCACGCGCCGGGGCCGCCAGTCGTCGGCCAGCATGAGCAGATGCTCAGTCGCGTCGACCACATCGGTTGGGATCCCCAGCATCCGGCAGTAGACGTTCGCCCTACCGCCCGGCAGGCAGCACAGCGGCGTGTCGGAGCCCACGAGCCCATTGGCGGCCTCGTTCACCGTGCCGTCACCCCCGAACGCGACCACTACGTCATAGCCTTCGCGCCCCGCCTCCCGGGACAGCTCGGTGGCGTGGCCGCGGGCGTTGGTATCGATCGCGTCCACCTCGTAGCGGCCGCGCAGCGCATAGACCACCAGGTTCTTTAGCCGATCCGACACCGTGGTGGCGTACGGGTTGACGATGATCATCATCCGCCGGCTCGGCGCGCTTCGCCCCAGCGCCAGCGTCGCCTCGAGGCGCTCCAGCGGATCAGTGGAGGTGGCGACCGGCATCTCGAGACTCATGTGTGGTTCCCCTGGATATACTTAGGCGAACATAGCTGTACGCATCAAGAGGGGTGGAGGGATATGGCCCTGTGAAGCCCCGGCAACCTCCCGCAAGGGAACGGTGCCAATTCCATCAGGCTCCAACGACAAGCCTGGGAGATGTGGATAGGGCGGTTTCCTGGACCTCCGACCACTGACCCCGGCGGAGGTTTTTTCATATGCCGCCAGAGTCTCTTCG
>JAFAZZ010000265.1 GCA_019239375.1 Solirubrobacterales bacterium
GAGTTCGAGCCCGACCAATTGACGCTGCGGGTGCTCCTTGCGCTCGATCAGCGCCTTGCGCCCGATGAAGTCCTCCTCGCCCGCGAGCGCGACGGTGAAGCCGATGCCGGCCTCGAACGGGTCGACCTGGTCGTCGAACTCGTAGCCCGCGAAGATCAACCCCGACTCGATGCGCAGGATGTCGAGCGCCGCGAGGCCCAGCGGCTTGATCCCGTACGGCTCGCCTGCCGCCCAGATGGCATCCCAGACCGCGGGACCATCCGAGGGATGGCACCACACCTCGTAGCCGAGCTCGCCCGTGTAGCCGGTGCGCGAGACGATGATCGGGGTTCCGTCGCGGGTCTTGATCCGCCCGATGAGGAAGCGGAACCACTTGAGCTCCGCGAGGCTCGGTTGGGTGGGCGCCGTCCACACGATCTGTTTCAGGATGTCCCGGCTGAGCGGCCCCTGGACGGCCAGGTTGTGAAGCTGATCGGTGGACGGCTTGACGAAGGCCCGGAGGCTTGATCGTTCGGCCACTTCACGCAGCCAGATCCCGTCGTATTCGTCGCCGCCCACGAAGCGGAAGTTGTTCTCGGCCAGGCGGAACACCGTGGCGTCGTCGATCATGCCGCCGGTCTCGTTGCAGAGCGCCGTGTAGACGACTTGCCCCACGGAGAGCTTGCGGATATCGCGGGTGACCGTTCGCTGCATCAGCGCCTCGGCGTCGGGGCCGAGGACCTCGAACTTTCGCAGCGGGCTGAGGTCCGTGACGACGGCTTTTTCCCGGCAGGCCCAATACTCGGCGATCGCGCCTTCGTTGTTGAAGCAGTGGGGCAGCCAATAGCCGCGGTATTCGACGAACGACTTGGTCAGGGTTTCGGTACGCGGGTGGAACGCGGTCTCCTGCGTGAGCACCGGCCGGGCGTCGGCGGTCACGCGGTGGGCGATGGCCATGGAGAATCGGTTCTGCGGCGAATACACGCGGACGTGGACATCTGTCACCTCCCAGGCGTTCGAGGGGTCGATGTCGTCAGGACAGGCCGACGAGGCGCACACGAGGTCGGTGGTCGCTCGCAACAGGACGTAGTCGCCCGGACGTGACCACGGCTCGTCGGCGAACATGACCTGGGTCGAATCGAATGCCGTGTTGTAGAAGAAGTTGAGCGCGGCCCATCCCTTGCGGGGCGCGATCTCGAAGGGCCTCAACGCGCCATTGAAGTTGTCGGTGCAGTTGACGTGGCCCGGGTAGCCGAGGTCTTCGTAGTACTTGGCCTGGCAGGCCAGCGCGAAGCTGTCGTGGCGCCCGACGGTATCCCGCACGACTTCGCACAGGGGGTCCATGTCGAGATCGAAGAACTTGGAGTACAGGCCGGGCATCGGGTAGGCGTTGCCCATCAGCGTGCGGGTGACGGTGGCATCCAGCCCGCGCTCCAGGCCGTTCTCGAGCTTGGCGCGGTGGAAGGCGAGAAAATCAGAGCACTGCCGGCCCTGAACGTCGATCACCTGGATGTACTCGCCGGCGCGGACCTCGTAGGAGCGTGCGGTCGCCGCATCGACGCGGAAGTCGAGGCGCGGCTCGGCCAGAGGTGGCGGAACGTCGACTTGATCTCGCGTCTCGAGATTTGCCCGCCGTACCTCTATGAGCAGTTCCGATGCCGGCGGGTCCCCATCGACGATCCGCCCGCCGGGCGCGGCCACGACCAGCGTGGTGGCCGATTGGGTCCTCAGATTGATGGTGCTCCCGGGTTTTGACTCGGCGCCGAACACGGTGACGGCGCCGTTGCCCGCGCCCTCCGCACGCAGGCCGAGCGCGGCCAGGCCCTCGCCGCCGCGCGCACTGATGTGCGCCGGCTGGCCGCCGTGGCGGTCGATCAGCTTGAGCCGGTCCTCGCCACTCAACTGGATCGCCGTGGCCCCACCCGGAGCCACCCGGTAGAGCTCCACGCCGGGCTCGCGGGGACGAAGCCCGGTGGCGAGGAGGAGCGGAGCTTCCGCGATCGCGGCCATCAATTATCTCGGAGGCTACGACGCCGCCGGCGCCGAGGCCTTCTCGACCTCAGCCAGCAGCTCCTCGGCCAGCTTGCGTTTACCCTCGGCGTCGAGCTTCTTCAGCTCGTTCTCGACCGCCCGGCGGTTGTAGTGCTGGTTCCAGTAGTCGAGGCTCTCGAACCCGAGCAGCACTGCCTTGCCGACGAACTGGCGGAGCACCTCGTTGGTGGGGCCCATCACCCAGCCCGCCTTGGCGTCGCGCAGGTAGCGTTCGAGCTCCATGTCGCGCTTGTAGCCCGAGCCGCCGGAGGCGTGGAGCATCTTGTCCACCACATGCGCGGTGTTCTTGGCCGCGTTGAACTTGATCTGCCACGCCCAGTGCAGGAAATTGGCCCGGGCGAACTCTCCCGGAGGGGGCTGGATCGTGTTGTGCTCGGTGACGTTGTCCATCGCCTGCGCCACCGAGTACACGAACAGCCGGGCGGCGTTGGTGTCCATCACCGCCTCGCCGATGTAGTCCTGGATCGTGGGGTAGTCGGCTACGCGCAGGCCCACGTCGACGTGGCGCTTGCGGGTGGTCTGGCGCTTGGCGATGTCGATCGCGCCCATGGCCAGGCCGTTCCAGACCGATGAGGAGCCGATGAGGAACCACGGGTCGACAGACTCGTCGTTGGACGCGGCGCCGTCGCCCTCTGGCCCAACGATCTGCTCGCCGGGGATGTCGATGCCGGGCACTTCGATCGGTCCCGACTGATTGCCGCGGAGGCCGAGGGCGTCCCACGAAGACGGCTGGGCCTGTACATGCTCGCCGTCGATCACGAACACGCTCAGGTCGTCGTAGCCGGTGAACTCGGGGCTGGTCGTCTGGACCACGTAGAAATCGGCGAACCCCCCCGAGGTCGTCCATGATGCCTTCTTGCGCACGTTGTAGCCGCCGTTGCGCCGCTCGGCGCCCGAGGAGATCGGGTACCAGAAGTGCGACCCCGTCTCCGGGTCCGAGTAGGAGAGGGTGCCGATCTTGCCGCTGTTCAGGGGGCGGATGTACTTCTCGATCAGCGCCTCGGTCGGCCGCAGCATGAGCGTGTTGACCGCCCCGATGTGCATGACGTAACACATCGCCGTGGAGGCGCAGCCGTACCGCGCGATCGTCTCGCAGGTCATCGCGTAGGCGACGTGGTCCTCGCCCAACCCGCCGTACTCGGTGGGGACGGTGAGGGCCAGGAAGCCGTGCTCGCCGAGCAGCTCGAGGTTGCGCCGCGGGAACCTGAGCTCGTCGTCGGAGATCTTGGCGTTGGCCCGCAGCTCCTGTTCGCACAGCTCGATCAGGGTGTCACGAAGCTCCTTTTGGCGGTCCGTGAGCACCCAGTCCGGGTCCCACTCGTACCCGAGTCCCCAAAAGGGCTCGCCACCCCATGTCTTCTCGGCCATCAAACCCTCCGCTCTCGTCTATGCACAAATAGGTTCAATACAGTTCTACCTGAGTGGGTGAGCGGTGTCTAGGGTGGCGGGCTCGGGCTCGTGGGGCTGCGTTCGTGTGGGTGTCGTGGCGCGAGGGGTGGGGTGGCTGAGGGGTCGTGGGGTGCCGGCGGGTCGCCGGGGCGCGGCGTGGGGCCGGCGCGCCGGCGCGGCGTTTTCACGGGTCGCCGGTGGCGGGGGGGTTCGTGGGGCGCCGTGGGTCGCCGCGGCGCGGGGTGGTTCGGCGGCGCGCGGTCGGTTCGGCGGCGCGGGGGTGGTTCGGCGGCGCGCATACCTGCAAAAGTCGCCAAAGCCTCCGCGGGCGCCGGGCCTAGGCGACATAAGCATCACCTACATGCTTATGTCGCCAAAGCTGGCCTCAGGTGCGGCGTTCTGGCGGGTTTTACAGGTCCGCGGCGTAGGCTCAAGACGCGCGCCACGGCGCTAGCTCGTCATACCGCCGAACTGTCCGCCGGTGATGCTGAGCACCTGGCCGGTGACGAAGTTCGCCCACGACGTGCAGAGGAGGAACACGCCGCCGGCGGCCTCGCGCGGCGTGCCGGCGCGTCCCAGCGGGATGAGCGCCGGCCCCAGGGCTCGCATCTGCTCGGGAATGCCGAGCTGCACCTTCTGCCCGCCGATGTCGACCACGTTCTCCTCGGTTTTGGGTGCGGTCAGGCGTGTCTCGATGAACCCGAACGCCACCGCATTGACGTTGATCTTGAACTGACCCCACTCCTTGGCCAGGGTCTTCGTCAGGCCGACCACGGCCGATTTTCCGGAGGCGTAGTTAGCCTGGCCGGCGTTGCCCATCGTGCCGGAGATCGAGGAGACGTTGACGATCTTGCGGAACACCTCGCGACCCTCCTCGCGCTCCTTCTTGGCCGGCTCGCGCATGTGCGGCGCCACCGCCCGGCACATCCGGAAGGGCACAACCGAGTGGATGTCGATCATTTTCTGGAACCACTCGTCGCTCATCTTGTGGATGGGGGCGTCGAGGGTGTAGCCGGCGTTGTTGATCAGGATGTCGACCTTTCCCCAGTGGTCGATGACGTCCCGCACCAGCTGGTCGCAGACGCCTTCCTTGGTGAGATCGCCGGCGAACACTGATGTCTCGCCCGAGATCTCGGACGCCGCCTGCTCGGCGACGTCTCCGTCGAGGTCGTTGATCAAAACCTTGGCGCCTTGTTCGGCGAGCAGCTCGGCGGTGGCGCGCCCGATGCCGCGCGCCGAGCCGGTGACGATCGCCACCTTGTCGTCCAGAATTGCCATGTACGGGCCTCCGAGTTCGCATTGACGAGGCGGCATCATGCCAGCGTGCGCGCCTGATTGACTTGTCGATCAACCGGCGAGTACCGCCGCCCGAGCGCCGGCGCGTAGTCCCGACTCGATCGCGCCGTCGATGAAGCCGGCCCAGCCGTTGGCGATATCCGAGCCGGCGAGCACGACCTTGCCGTCGATCTGCTGCATCGCGGCGTGGTGGTGCTCGTACCATCCGGGCCGGTGGATCGCCCAGGTGCCGCGCGACAGTTCGTCGGCGAGCCAGTCATGCGCGGTGGCGTCGAGCACCTCGTAGCCGGGGAGGATCGCCTCAAGCGCCC